>JAYUHG010000314.1:0-3399 GCA_043767195.1 Gammaproteobacteria bacterium
CGCCGTGCGCCGCGTACTGGATCGGTTTGAAGAATTTGTCGCCCCGCAGTTACCCGGCCTGAGAGCGCAGGTGGTGCATGGCGATGCCACCGCGGATAACGTACTCGTGCGACGCGATGACCCGGCGATGGTAGCGGGGATTCTGGATTTCGGCGACATGGTGCACGCGCCACTGATCAACGATGTGGCCATCGCCATGGCTCACATGGTGGAGAATGATTCAGATCCATTGGCCGGCGCGGAGGCGGTGCTGCGTGGCTACACGACGGTAACACCGCTGGAGGAACAGGAGCTTCAGATGCTCCAGGATTTGATTTGCGCCCGGCTTGCGGCCACGGTCATTATCACGGCCTGGCGCGGTGCGCGTGCTATCGGGAATCGCCCCGCTGATCCGCGGGATGATGAATCGGTGGCCAGGCGGCTCACTTGTTTCAGTGCCGCGGATCCAGAGGATTTACTGCGCCGCTTCCGTGCCGCCTGTCACGCCGCGCCAACATCGTCGCTGTCCGCGCCGGATCTGATGGCGCGCCGTGGGCGTGTGCTGGCGCCAGGCTACAGCCTTTTCTATGATCAGCCGCTGCATATCGTGCGCGGCGATGGCGTCTGGCTCTACGATGAGTCAGGCCGCGCTTATCTGGATGCTTACAACAATGTCGCCCATGTGGGGCATTGTCACCCGCGGGTTGTGGAGGCCATCAGCCGTCAGGCGGCAACACTCAACACGAATACCCGTTATCTGCACGAGGTAATCCTGCGTTATGGAGAGCGCATCTCGGCTTATCTTCCTCCGGGGCTTGAGGTCTGTACGTTTGTCTGCACCGGCAGCGAGGCCAATGATCTGGCGTTTCAGATGGCGCGGTGCTTCCGTGGCCACACTGGGGCGCTGGTGAGTGATTATTCCTACCACGGCAACACCGAGCTTGTGTCGCGACTGTCCAGCGCCGACTTTCCGATCCGCGGCGGCAAGGATTTTGTGCGCGATTTTCCGCCGCCGGATAAATATCGCGGCTGGCTGCGTGATCTGGATCCGGCATTGACCCGGAAACATGTGGCAGCGCGAGCTGATGAAGTAATTGCCGGGCTTGCCGCGGCAGGTCACCAGCCCGCCGCTTTGCTGCTGGACTCGATGTTTGTCAGCGAGGGAATATTTACCTTGACGCCGGAATATCTGCAAACACTTTGTGAATGTGTACGCGCCGCGGGCGGGCTGTTCATTGCCGATGAAGTGCAGGGTGGTTTTGGGCGTAGCGGTGAGCACTTCTGGAGTTTTGCCTTCGGCGACGTGGTGCCGGACATCGTGACGCTGGGCAAACCCATGGGCAATGGTCATCCCGTGGCGCTGGTGGTAACGACGCGGGAGATCGCCGGGCAATTTGCCAAAGGTCCGGGTTATTTCAATACCTTTGGCGGCAACCCGGTGGCCTGCGCCGCCGCGCTCGCGGTGCTGGATGTCATTGAGGAGGATGCGTTGCAACAGAATGCCAAGGATGTGGGCCTGCATCTGCGGACCGGTCTCGGCGAACTTGCCAAACGGCACGGGTGCATCGGCGACATTCGTGGAACGGGTTTGTGTCTGGGCGTGGAGATTGTAATGGATCGCGAATCACGGCAACCGGCACCGGCCCAAGCGCAGCGGATTAAGAATCGCCTGCGTGATCTGGGGGTCCTGATCGGCACCACATCCCGGCATGACAATGTGCTCAAGATCCGGCCGCCCCTGATTTTCAGCCGGACAAATGCAGATCATTTGCGAGCGGCACTGGATAAATCATTGCTGGATTGCGGAATTGAATCATCGCCAGGGCAGGTCGGGTAACGCAACTAGGTAACCTCTGAACTTGTTCAGAGGTTACCTAGAAAATTAAATGGCCCGGTAGGTGTCGTAAGGGGGGGAGGAGAATCCGACACCACCGGGCCGCATATAAACACCATTAGGGAGGTAATGATGCTGGAGACATCCTAGTTCACATTCCGGCAAGGACACCGTGACGGACATCACAACTAATAGGATATTTTTGCCGCTGTTGTGAACTGGTTATCAGAAAAGACCCGCAAGATTGAGTGTTTGTTCACAGTTCAGCCGGGTGACTCGGAGCAGGGGGCGTAAATCGGGTAAGTGGCCGAGAACTGCCCGGCGATGCGGTTCAGGTAGGTACGCTGCACCGAATAGGCGTGTTGTTCCCGCTGCACCTGTTCCTTACAGGTGCCCGCGTTGAAGTCTCCGCTCAGGTGCTGCAGGTAATGCACCAATTCATGGACGATGACGCTGCGAATCATGGGATCTTCCAGATTCGCGAGTTTGGTGTCGAGATATATAGTCCCGTGGTTGTCGTACCAGGCCACCGCGCGGCAGTTCTTTATCTCCGCACAGGCGTGTTGCTCGAAGAAATCATGCTCACGAAATTCCACTTGCGGACGGGAGTCGGGGTAGGGATAACCGGACAGGCTTGAGGCCCAACTCAACAACACAGCAATCAGTTCGGAAGTTTCCATGGCACTTCCAAGCGCCGTTATTAATTCAATTTCCGGAATACCAGTGTGGCGTTGGTGCCGCCAAAACCGAAGCTATTGGACATCACCGTGCGCAGGCCGGCATTGTCAATGCGTTCGCGCACGATGGGCATGCCTTCCGCCTGTGGGTCCAGCATCTCGATATTGGCGGAGGCGCAGATAAAGTCATGTTTCATCATCAGCAGGGAAAAGATTGCTTCGTTTGCCCCGGCGGCGCCCAGTCCGTGCCCGGACAATGACTTGGTGGAATTAATGTGTGGCGGACGATTCACGAATAATTCGCGGATGGCGCCCAGTTCGGCCACATCTCCCGCCGGCGTGCTGGTGGCATGGGCATTGATGTAGTCCACCGGCGTGTCCACGGTGGCCAGCGCCTGTTGCATGCAGCGTAGCGCGCCTTCGCCGGAAGGTTTCACCATATCCACGCCGTCGGAGGTGGCGCCGTATCCCACGATTTCGGCATAAATTTTCGCGTTACGGGCACGGGCGTGCTCCAGTTCTTCCAGCACCAGGATGCCGCCGCCACCGGAGATCACGAATCCATCCCGATTGGCATCAAAGGCACGGGAGGCCACCAGCGGTCGGTCGTTATATTTCGACGACAAGGCGCCCATGCTGTCGAACAGTAATGTGCCGGTCCAGTGTACTTCGTCGCCACCGCCGGCGAAGATCATGTCCTGTTTGCCGCCCTGAATAATCTCCCAGGCGTTGCCGATGCAATGGGCGCTGGTGGCGCAGGCGGAGCTGATGGAGTAATTCACACCCTTGATCTTGAAAGCGACGGCCAGGCAAGCACTGCATGTGCTGCCCATGACGCGTGGCACCAGGGTCGGCCCGACTTTGCGCGCGCCTTTCTCGCGCATCAAATCGGCGGCCGCCACCATGTTC
>JAYUHG010000315.1:0-3386 GCA_043767195.1 Gammaproteobacteria bacterium
TCTCAGCGTTTGGGCTGGATAACCAGCAGATTGGCGTCATAGGTCAGCACCCCGAGCAGAATGGAATTGATGACCCGATCAATACTCACGTCGTAGAACAATTCCCCGCGACGCACGGGGTTGGGGAGATAAGGATCGGCCACGCGGATAGTGCGCTGTTTACGGTGGTAGCCACATAGCACCGCGAAATGTCCGCAGGGTGATCCGCGCACATCATCGGGCTGGTCCTTGAGTCCCAGGCGGCGTGAACGATAGAGAAAGGTTGAACTCAAGCCGGTGAGGATGGGCAAATCGCGGCGGATAATGCCGCGGATCAGGCGCGTGGTCAGGTCCGTGAACTTGAGTCTTCCCCCCAAACGCAGGAATTCCACATAACCACGGGTGGCCCGACGCAGTTTGGCATCGGATTTTTCCTCGGCCTGTTGTTGCAGCTTGTCTACGATGTCGGTGCCGGCAGCGGCAAACCAGCTCGGGTCGAATACCTGGAGATTGTAGGTATAAATAGTGGCCTTGAAGCCCCGCCGCAGGGCGTCGCAGGCCAGAAACACAGCCAGGGTGCCGCCATCATCGAGTCTGGGCACCGCCTCAATGAGATCGGAAAGGGGTACGCGCTCGCCGAAATATTGGTAAACGGCCTGCAGGCAGGTAGGGCCACAAGTAGTGTCGTCCGGCTGCGCTTGCATCCGGATAGGGAGCAGTATGTCCACGGGCGCAGCATGATACAGGGCTGCACCCGGCAAGTAACGACCCGGGTCCAGCGTCGCGCCGGACCCCGCGCCTGAGCTTGCCTCAGGCGGCTTTGTGGGTTATCGGGCGATCCCAACCCTTCTGCCGGAACAGCGCATCCTCGGCGGTATCCAGGAACACCTGCTCCACATCTGTTTGTGCCTCGGCGCCGGCGAGCACACGTTGCATGGCAAATCTTTCCGTCCTTTCAAACCGAAACGGATTCTCCATGGCGGCACGAATGTGGTTGTGCAACTCAGGCGTAACACGGACCATGTTCATGACGTTCACTCCTTCTGACTATCTCATTCGTCCTTACGTGAGCTGATTATGGTCCAAGTTTGGTGTTACCGCTTGATTTAGATCAAGGGATGGAGGAGTGGAGATGTTCCGGCGTATTATCGAAGTCTTATGGATACAAGGGGTTACGAAAAAAGTTACAAGTGACAAGTCATAAATAACAAGGAAACCCCGGAATCTCTTGTGACTTATGACTTGTCACTTGTAACTGCCTCACCGATATTCAATTTTCAAAATGCTGTATGAGTTCGGATGGTCTTTAATCGTTATCACCACTACATCACCGGCCAATTTGCCGAGCAGTGCGCGGGCCAATGGGGCGTCAATGCTGATATAGCCCGGGTGCTGGTCAAATTCATCCGCACCTACCAGACGCCAGGTGTTTGCCGTGCCTGTGACATCTTCCACCGTTACCCAGGCACCGAAGAAAACCTGGTCATGGCTGTGTACTGCCTCGACCACTTGCAGTGTGGGAAGTCGCTTTTGTAAGTATCTCAGGCGGCGATCAATTTCCCGCAGCTCCTTCTTGCGGTAAATGTATTCCGCGTTTTCCGACCGATCTCCTTCCGCCGCTGCCGCGGCAAGGGCAATGGTCGTTTGGCCGCGGCGTTGCCACAGGGAGGCGAGTTCAGCTTCCAGGGTGGCTCGACCGGTGGGGGTGATGTAGGGAGAGGACATTAGCTACAAGCTACAAGCGACAAGCAACAAGGTAAAGACAAGACAGATTCGGAGTGTTTTTCCTTGTAGCTTATGGCTTGTTGCTTGTAGCTTATTACGCAATTATGAACCCCATCTTCTCAACCCTGCCCACCACCATCTTCACGGTCATGTCCGCCCTGGCCCGGGAACATAATGCCATTAATCTTGGGCAAGGATTCCCGGATGGAGAAGGTCCGGCGCATTTGCGCGCCATTGCGGCCCAGGCGCTGATTGACGGGCCGAACCAGTATCCGCCCAGCACCGGGCTGCCGGAATTGCGGCGCGCTGTGGCGGTCCATAATCAGCGCTTCTACGATTTGGGTTTTGATCCTGACTCGGAGATCATTGTCACCTCCGGGGCTACGGAGGCCCTGGCGGATTGCCTGCTGGCCATGCTTTCACCGGGCGATGAGGCCATTGTCATCGAGCCGGCCTATGATTCCTATATTCCGATCCTCCGCGCCGTTGGCGCAACGCCGCGGCTGGTGCAATTGCAGCCACCCCACTGGCGGTTTGATGAAGACGCGCTACGGGCAGCCTTTAATGATCGCACCCGGGTGATCCTGATCAATTCACCCATGAATCCCACCGGCAAAGTATTTAGCGAATATGAGATGTCCGTGATCGCTGAACTGCTGTGCCAGTACCACGCTTATGCCATCTGTGATGAAGTTTATGAACATGTGGTGTTCGATGGTCGCAAACATCTGCCGCTGATGTGCCTGCCGGGAATGGGTGAGCGTTGTGTTCGCATCGGCTCCGCCGGCAAGACCTTCTCCATGACGGGCTGGAAGATTGGTTATATCAGCGCCCCACGCCCGTTGGCGGAGGTGATCGCCCGGGCGCACCAGTTTGTTACCTTTACCTCTGTGCCGGCGTTGCAAAAGGCCGTGGCGGTCGGGCTGGGCAGTGATATGGAATACTTCAACGAGCTGGCGGCGGGTTTGCAGGAGACGCGGGACCTGTTAACGCATGGGCTGAATGAAATTGGCTTCAAGGTGCTGCCCTGTGATGGCACCTATTTCATCAACGCGGATTTCAGGGAGCTGGACCCGGACCGGGATGACATGGCGTTTTGCCGCCACATCACCGAGACCGCAAAAGTCTCGGCCATCCCGGTGAGCGCGTTTTACGAACCGGGTAGTCCGAATATACCCAGGAATCTGGCGCGCTTCTGTTTTTGCAAGGATGCCGCGTTATTGACTGAAGCCCTGGCGCGTCTGCGCCGGCATTTTGCGTAATGCAGCGCCGCATCGTCCTGCATTGCCCGGATATAACCCTCAAGGGGCAGAACCAGCGCGAGTTTCAAGACACCTTGGTGGGTAACGTCCGCCATGTGCTCGATAGTCTTGGAATACAGCCTGAGATCGGTTCTGCCCGGGGCAGGGTTTATGTGGACATCACCATGGTCGCTGATGCTGAAACCGCGGCGATGATGGAGACCCTGGCGCGGGTGCCGGGGATCTCATCACTGGGCGCCGCCACATGGTTGCCACCCGCGAGCCTCGGTCAGGACGCCGCCACATTTAATTGGTCGCTGGTGGAAAACACTGTCACGGATATGGCCCAGGCCGTGTATGAGCCGGGTAAAAGTTTCGCCGTGCGCATGAATCGCGCGGACAAGGCGTTGCCGGTGGGCACGGTGGAGATGGAGCGCCGAC
>JAYUHG010000316.1:0-7978 GCA_043767195.1 Gammaproteobacteria bacterium
CAGATTCCCGTTATTGTTTGATAATCGCGACGGCGCCGAGCGCATCGCAATTCATATCCGCACCACAGCACAAGGCCGGCGCTGGATATCCCGTGATCCACCTCTGGCGACCCTGGAACTGAGTCTCAGCGCCAATGAACCGGCGCGCGGGTATCTTGAAGTTGCGGCGAAAAAACGCGGCACGCTGCGCCTGCAAAGATTGATTATTGAAACGCGCTATCCGCTCGGACTGTTTCGCGCCTGGTCCTATGTGGATGGTCCGGAATGCACGGTGTATCCGCGTCCCGATGGCGCCTTCGTTTTGCCACCATCCCGGGAATTGCACACCGACCACGAATCCGGCAACTGGCCTGGCAGTGATGATTTTTCCGGCTTTGCCAACTATCGCCCGGGTGATTCCACGCGCCGGATTGATTGGCGCGCATTCGCGCGCGAGCAGGGACTGCTGGTGAAACGCTTTTCCGGCAGCGGTGGCAGGCGCTTGCTATTGTCCTGGGAGCTTCTGCCTGCCGCGGCGTCCATTGAGTCGCGCCTGTCACAACTGTGTCGCTGGGTGCTGGAAGCGGAACGCCAGAATTTTCACTATGCCCTGGCATTGCCCGGAGTTGGAATTGAAGTGGGAACGGGCGCGGAGCAGCGGCGCAACTGTCTTGAGTCATTGGCACGATTCGGGCAAGCGCCAGACACGCGCGCGGATGGAAAATGAATAGCGCGGCAATACAACGCCTCTTGCCGGGCCTCAGTGATGCGCCCATGGCCTGGCTGGTGAGCGCCATTGTCACGGCGGCAGTTCCTCACGTGGTGCGCATTCCCATCTGGGCCAGTGGATTATTTTTTGGTCTGTGCCTGTGGCGCTTAATCCTCACCAACCCCAACGGCCCTGGATTTCCGCGCGCTGTGTCCGGCTTTTTGCTGCGTATGCTATTGGGCATGGCCATCCTCGGCGGTGTACTGGCCAGTTATGGCACCCTCACCGGACGCGATGCCGGCGTGGCATTGCTGATCCTGCTGGCAGGCATGAAGCTGGCGGAATTGCAAAGCCGGCGGGATTATTTTGTCACCATCCTGATCGGCCTGTTCCTGCTGCTGACAAATTTCTTCTTCATTCAGTCGCTGATGAGCGCCATCTATCTCGCTTTCGCCCTGGCGCTGTTTCTCGGCGCGCTCATCAGTGCCAACGATAATCGCGCGCAGGTGTTTTCCGTTCCGCGCCTGCGTCTGGCCGGCATCATGTTGTTACAGGCGCTGCCGCTGATGCTGTTGTTGTTTTTCCTGTTTCCCCGGGTCAGCGGTCCGCTCTGGGGCATGCCCCGGGATGCCCGCGCCGGCAGCACCGGCCTGGATGATCAAATGACGCCTGGAGCCATCAGTCAATTATCGCTGTCCGATGAAGTGGCGTTTCGGGTGGAGTTTGGCGGCGCCTTGCCAGAACGCCGGGCACTGTATTGGCGCGGACCGGTGCTGTGGTTTACCGACGGCGTGAAATGGGTACCGGACACATTGCATACCGGCACACAGGCATTACGCACCAGCGGTGATCCCCTGCACTACACCGTGACCCTGGAGCCAACGGGCAAGAACTGGATCTACGCCCTGGAACAGGCACCCATGGCGCCGGCGCAAGCGACATTTACCCATGACCTGCAATTACGCACCCGCGCGCCGGTACAAAATCGCCTGCGCTACCAACTCTCCTCTTACCCGGATTACCAGCTCACCGGGGCCAGTGAAGATGAGTTGCGGCGCGCCTTGCAATTACCACCCGGGCGACACCAGCGCGCGCTGGCCATGGCGGCGCAATGGCGCGCCGAGAACGCAGATGCCGCGCGCCTCGTTGATCGGGCGCTGACACTGTTCAATCAAGAGCCGTTTTATTACACCTTGAATCCGCCCATGTTATTCAACGACGCCGTGGATCAATTCCTGTTCGATACCCGCCAGGGATTTTGTGAGCACTATGCAGCGGCCTTTGTCGTGCTGATGCGCGGTGCCGGGGTCCCGGCACGGGTGGTCACCGGCTATCAGGGCGGCGCTCTGAATCCGGTGGGAAATTATTTGATCGTGCGTCAGCGTGATGCCCATGCCTGGACCGAGGTGTGGCTCGGTAACCGCGGCTGGGTGCGGGTGGATCCCACCGGCGCTGTGGCGCCGGAGCGAATTCGCCAGAATGCTGATTCGGCGCTGCCTGGAACGCTGCTGGATATACCGCTGGCATTACAAGACAGCGCCATGGCGAGAAATCTCTGGGAACGCATGCGCTTCACCTGGGACGCGGTCAACAACCAGTGGAATCAATGGGTGCTGGGTTATGACCAGAATCGTCAGTCAATGTTGCTGCGGCGACTGGGGTTTGAAAATATTGAAGCACACAATCTGGTGCTGGGTCTGACGCTGACTTTCGCCGCCGTATTGATAATCATCGCGGTATGGATGTTTCGCCAACGCACCCGCAGCGCTGATCCGGCGCGACGTATCTATGATCGTTTTTGCCGGATACTGGCGCGCCATGGGTTTGCGCGCCAACCGGCGGAAGGTCCAATGGCTTTTTGCCTACGGGCCGAACGGCGCTTCGCCGGCAGTGCAGCGACCATCGGCGATATTACGCGACTCTATACCGAAATACGTTACGCGCGGCGGATTGATTTACTTCCGCGGTTACAACAAGCAGTGGCTCAATTCAGAATTGCAGCGTGAATAGCGCTGCGTCGTGGAAATTTGCCTGCCTCATACCTGGTTCAGTCGCGCATAGGTGCCATTGAGCCGTAGCAACTCAGTATGGGTGCCAATCTCAACAATGCTGCCCCGATCCAGCACCACGATGCGATCCGCGCTGGCCACCGTGGATAGCCGGTGGGCGATGATGATGCAGGTGCGCTGGCCGCGAATGCGCTCCAGGGCCAGTTGGATCTGACGTTCGGATTCCGTGTCCAGGGCCGAGGTGGCCTCATCCAGGATCAGGATCGGGGCATCCTTCAGCAAGGCACGGGCCAGTGCGATGCGCTGGCGCTGCCCGCCGGACAATCTCGCGCCGCGTTCGCCCAAAACCGTATCCAACCCTTGGGGTAACTCATTAATGAATTCCAGCGCGTTGGCGGCGGCGGCGGCGGCGCGCACCTGATCCAGCGGCGCGGATTTTCCGGCGCCGTAGGCGATGTTGTTGCGCACACTGTCGGCGAACAGGATTACATCCTGACTGACCAAGGCAATATTGGCGCGCAGGCTGGCCAGGGTCACATCATTCAAATCCACGCCGTCTATAAATATCTGGCCTGGAGGCGCGGCATAAAAACGCGGTAACAAATGAGCCAGCGTGGTCTTGCCGCTGCCCGATGCGCCGACCACCGCCACCATTTCCCCCGGCCTGATCTCCAGGGTCACGCAACCTAGCGCACTGCGATCCGCTCCGGCATAAGTAAACTCAAGTTTTTTCAGCCGCAGCCCACCGGCTGTGCGGCCAAGCGTCACCGTGCCGCCATCTTCCTCGGTCTGCGCATCCAGCACGCCGAAGACACTTTCACAAGCCGCCAGTCCGCGCTGAATATGCTCATTAACTCGGACCAGACGTTTCAGTGGTGGCAGCAACATGGCCACGGCGCCGAAGAAGGAAACAAAGCCGCCGACACTGAGGTTGCCATCCAGCGCCTGTCGGCCCGCCACATAAATGATGAGCGCCAGCGCCACCGCGGTGATCAGTTCCACCGCCGGGCTGCTGGCCGCGGAAGCCACCACTGCCTTCATGCTGAAGCGGCGATTGGCGTTGATAATGTCGTGAAAACGTTCCGCCTCCTGCTGCTGACCGCCATAGAGCTTGATGATACGCAGACCATGCATGGCTTCGCTCAAAGCGTGATGCACATCGGCCATGGAAGTCTGCACCCGCCGATTCATTTCCCGCAGTCGTTGCCGCAGTTGCGCCACCACCAGCGCAATGACCGGCCCCGCCACCAGGGCCACCAATGACAGTTGCCAGTTGAGCCAGAACATCCAGGCCAGCAACCCGATCACATACAACGCGTCCCGGCACACCACGGTGACGGCCTCGGTGGCTGCCTGCTTGATCTGGGTAACATCGTAGGTAAACCGCGACAACACACCGCCGATACTGTGAGCATCGTAATAGGTGCTCGGGTAAAGCAGGATGCGCCCGAACATGGCGGCGCGCAGATCCATGACCACTTTGTTAGCCACTGAATTCAGCGGCACCACGCTGGCATAAGACGCGACCGCGCGCAGCGTAAACAGGGCAATGATGTAAAGCGGCAGGCGCACCATCATCTCCGCGTTGCGGGCGATGAAGGCGTCATCCAGCACGGGCTGCAACAGCGCGGCCACCAGCGGCGCGGTGGCGGCGAGCACCAGCATAGCCACCAACGCAATGCTGAACTCGCGCCAATACGGTCGCACATAGCGCAACAGACGCAGGTACAGAGACAGGTCTGAATTTGCCAATGTACTAATGTCCTGGTGCAGGGCAGAATGGCGCCGCACTACGGTCGCCAAGGCGTACTTTTTCCATGTCCAGAAAACACCCCATTGTCGCGGTCACCGGTTCCTCCGGCGCGGGTACCACCGGCGTCAAGATGGCATTCGAGCAAGTATTCCGCAAGGAATCCATCAACGCCGCCTTTGTTGAGGGCGACAGTTTCCATCGGTTTGATCGCGCGGAAATGGACCGGGCGGTGGCCGTGGCGCGGGCCAGCGGCGGCAACATCACCCACTTCGGTCCGGAAGGCAATCTGTTCGTGGAACTGGACACATTGTTCCGTGAATATTCCGCCAGCGGCACAGGGCGGCGGCGCCACTACATCCACAACGAGGAAAAGGCGGCCCGCAGCGGCTACCCGGCCGGGTCCATCACATCCTGGGAACCCCTGCCCCAACCCACCGATCTGCTGTTCTACGAGGGTCTGCATGGGGGATTGGTATGTGAACAGCATGACATCGCCCAGCAGGTGGATCTGCTCATTGGCGTGGTGCCCATCATCAATCTGGAGTGGATGCAGAAGATTCATCGCGACAAAGCGGTGCGCGGCTACACCGGCGCCGACGCCACGCGCATGATCCTGGACCGCATGCATGACTACGTGCACTACATCACGCCGCAGTTTTCACGCACCCACATCAATTTTCAGCGCGTGCCCACCGTGGATACGTCCAATCCCTTCGCCGCGGAAGAGATCCCCACCAACGATCAGAGTTTCGTGGTCATTCATATCCGCGATTTGAAAAAGATGGGTGTGGATTTCCGCTATCTGCTGGAAATGCTTCAGGGATCGTTCATGTCCGCGCCGGACACCATTGTCGTGCCCGCCGGCAAAATGATTTTTGCCATGCAACTGATCATCACGCCGGTCATTGCGCGCATGATGGCGGAGCGCAATACCCAGGCCTGATTAGGTAAGCTCTGATAAGTCCATCCTGGACTTATCAGAGGACGGAAAGCAAAAAACGTGGTTTTTGCTTTCCTCACATTTTCAATGACTTGAAAGTCATTGAAAATGGCGGTACATCCCTGCACCGCGGAACCTCTGAACTTGTTCAGAGGTTCCTTAGTTCTATGCCGTCGCGCGCCGCAAGGCAGCCACCACGGCAGCGCCCATTTCCCGAGTGCCGACCTGGGTCATGCCCGGACTTTGAATATCAGCGGTGCGCAACCCTTGTTGCAGGGCCAGACGCACCGCCTGTTCCACCCGAGTGGCGCATTGCTCCTCGCCCAGGGAATGCCGTAACAACATGGCCAGGGACAGGATCGTCGCCAACGGATTGGCCACATTGCGCCCGGCGATGTCCGGCGCGGAGCCGTGGATGGGCTCGTATAATCCGTGCTGCTTTTCGTCCAGTGACGCCGACGGCAGCATACCGATCGAACCGCTGAGCATGGAGGCCAGATCGGAGAGGATGTCCCCGAACATGTTGTCGGTCACCATGACATCAAACTGCTTCGGCGTACGCACCAGTTGCATGGCGGCGTTATCCACGTACATGTGTTCCAGTTGCACCTCGGGAAACTCCGCCGCCGTCTCCGCCACCACCTGACGCCAAAGCTCCGAGGTTTCCAGCACATTAGCCTTGTCCACGGAACACAGGCGCCGCCCGCGCCCTTGGGCCGCGGCAAACGCCACGCGCGCGATGCGCCGTATTTCATCCTCGTCGTAGCGCAGGGTATTCATACCAAAGCGCTTACCGTCCGCGCTCCGGCCCAGTTCCCGTGGTTGTCCGAAATAAATACCGCCGGTAAGTTCGCGCACGATCAGAACATCCAGACCTGACACTACATCGGGTTTGAGTGCCGAGGCTGATACCAGTTCCGGAAATACCTGGACCGGTCGCAAGTTGGCGAATACCCCCATGCCGGATCGCAGCGCAAGCAATCCCCGCTCCGGTCGCAACGCACGTGGCGCGCCATCCCATTTTGGGCCGCCAATAGCCCCGAACAGCACCCCGTCCGCGGACCTGGCCAGTGCCAGGGTGGCCTCGGGCAACGGTCGCCCGCTGGCATCCAATGCCGCACCCCCCACCAGGCCGCGCTCGATTTCCACCCGCAGACCAAATTCCGTGGTGAGCACAGACAAGGCGTTTTCCGCCTCGGCCATGATCTCCGGGCCAATGCCATCACCGCTCAGGATCAAAATCTTGTGACTCATGGATATGCGCTCGCCGGTGCCGCCAAGGCTGAAAAAAAGGGCGCAGATAATAGCACAGGGCGGTGCCATGCCCGGCCATAGTCCCTATACTACGCGCCCCAATTCGGCTGATTTCCCCGTTCCGTGAACCCAGACCTGTCCAAACTTCGCCCCTATCCGTTTGAACGGCTGTCCGCCCTGCTGGCCGGGACGGTCCCGTCGGCGTCCGCGCCCTACATTGACCTCGCCATCGGTGAGCCCAAACATGCAACACCCAGGTTCATACTGGATGCTGTTAACCGCGCCCTGCCTGACGCGGCTCGCTATCCACTTACCCGCGGTAGCATGGAGCTGCGCCAAGCGGTTGCCAATTGGCTTGCGCGCCGCTTTGCATTACCAGCCAACAGCATTGACCCGGAACGGCATTTACTGCCGGTCAACGGTACGCGCGAGGCGCTGTTTGCCTTCGCCCAGTGTGTGATTGATCGATCAGCGCCCAACCCGCTGGTGCTGATGCCTAATCCGTTCTATCAAATCTATGAAGGCGCGGCGTTTCTGGCCGGCGCAAAACCCTGGTATGTAGTGTGCGAGCAGAGCAATGATTACCAACCTGACTTTGCCGCGGTAGCGGAGAAAATCTGGCAACATTGCCAACTCCTGTATCTCTGCTCACCCAATAATCCCACCGGCACGGTGTTGAGTCAGGAGCAGCTTGCCGCGCTGCTGGCGCTATCGGATAAACATGGATTCATCATCGCGGCGGATGAGTGTTATTCAGAGATATATCTGAACGAAAGCGCGCCCCCGACCGGGTTACTGCAAGCCGCCCACGCAATCGGTCGCGCGGATTTCCGCAACTGCATGGTGTTCCACAGCCTGTCGAAACGATCCAATATCCCGGGGTTGCGCAGCGGATTCGTGGCCGGTGATGCGATGTTAATCAGCCGCTTCCATCAATACCGCACCTATCATGGTTGCGCCATGCCGCCACCGATCCAGGCCGCCAGCATCGCCGCGTGGTCGGACGAAGTACACGTACGCGAGAACCGGCGCTTGTATCGGGAAAAATTCGACGTTGTGCTGGATATCCTCGCGCCGGCACTGCCGGTGTCCCGGCCCGCTGGCGGCTTTTATCTCTGGCCGCGGATACCGATGGACGACGAGAAATTCGCCAAATTGCTCTATGCTCAAAGCCATGTGCGCCTACTGCCAGGAAGTTATCTGGGTCGTGACAATATGGACAACAATCCCGGCGCCGGACATGTTCGCATAGCGCTGGTGGCGTCATTCGATGACTGTGTGCATGCGGCGCGGTTGATACGCGAACTCATTGAATCAAAGACGTAGGAGCAGGC
>JAYUHG010000317.1:0-3377 GCA_043767195.1 Gammaproteobacteria bacterium
CAATCCAGGACCCGCCGCGCATCGCCGGCATTCACCGAGAACTGGAGATCATTTCGGTGCGAACCGGCTTGATGAACTGGGCCATCACCCTCTGTACCACCAGCGCCTTGCTCATCTGTCTGGTTATCATGGTGCTGTTCGTGGGCGCCCTGATAAATCTAAACATCGCCACGCCCATCGCCGTGCTGTTCATCCTCTCCATGGTGACGTTGATTGCCAGCCTGCTGGTTTTCCTGAAGGAGATACGGCTCGCCACGGCCAACCTGCGCATCGGTCCGGCATAAATCCCATAGGCCACATCGGCGCACGTCATCGTGCGCAAGTCAGGGGCGTTCTGACAGCGCCAGTGCCGCGGCGCGGGCATCCTCCAGGCGACCACAGAAATGCAGCCACGCGACATCCGCTTGCACACCGGCGCGCACCAATTTTTCCTCGATGCGCGGCGCCAGACAGGCGATGACTACAGCGATACCGTCACTGCGCAATTTTTGCAGCAATTCCTTCACCGCCAGCATGCCGGTAATGTCCATCATCGGCACATCGGTCATGTCCAGGATGACGACGCGCAGACTGCGTCGGTAATGATGCAGCGTACTCACCGTTTTATCTGCCGCCCCGAAGAACAGCGGTCCGTCAATGTCATACACCGCCACGGTCTCCGGCAGACCTGCCAGATGCTCATGCTCACGATGGTCCAGCAGTTCGGAACCGGTCAGATCCATCATGCGACGGATGAAGATCATGGCCGCGAGTATCAGACCGACGCTGACTGCAACCACCATGTCAAAAATCACCGTGCAGAAGAAACAGACCAGCAACACGCCCACATCTCCGCGCGGACTGATGCGCACCATATTGATAAAGCCTCTTGCGTCCGCCATGTGCCAGGCGACCATCAGCAGCAGTGCCGCGAGCGCAGCCATGGGCAACAGCGAAAGCAGGGGTGCCAGCATGATGACGCCGGTAAGCATGATCAGGGAGTGCACAAGGGCGGCCACCGGCGTCCTGCCGCCGGATCGGACATTGGTTGCGGTACGCGCAATGGCCGCCGTGGCGGCAATGCCGCCGAAAAACGGCGCGACCATATTTCCAAGCCCCTGCCCCACGAGTTCCGCATCCGGGTCATGACGTTGCCCGGTCATGCCGTCCGCGACCACGGCACACAACAGCGATTCGATGGCACCCAGCATGGCAATCGTAAATGCGGGCCCCATGAGTAATGTAATAAGAGACCAGGAAAGACCTATCGGATTTCCGTGTGCGTCCGGCTGGCTCCAGGGCCATGCCAGGGAGGGAAGCACGGCGGGAATGCCGTGTCCAATCCCGCCGTTTGGCAGGACGAATTCAAATTGCGATCCAATAGTGGCCACCGTGAACCCATCAATGAATCGTACACCCGCCCAAGCGGCCAGCGCCGCCAGCGTCAACGCCACCAGGTGACTCGGGATATGCGTTCTCATTGTGGGCCAGTAACGTAACAGGGCCAGCGTCAAAACGCCGATGCCAAGATCCGGCCAATTTAGTGTATGCAGCGCGGACAGAATATCCCGCAGCCGTTCCAGAAAGTGGAGTGAAGCGCCCTGCACTTCCAATCCCAGAAAATCTTTTATCTGCAGCAACGCGATCACAACGCCAATACCGGCGGTAAAACCGGCGGTTACCGGGTAGGGGATCAGGCGGATAAAGCGTCCAGCGCGCAATATCCCCATGATAATCAACATCATTCCGGCCATTACCGTGGCCAACATCAAACCGCCGAGGCCGAAACGGTGGCTGATGGGCAACAGGATCACTACGAACGCGGCCGTCGGTCCGGAGATGTTGACTGCCGACCCGCCCGTCGCCGCGATCATCATCCCGGCGATAATGGAGGTATACAGGCCGTGCTGCGGCGGTACGCCGCTGGCGATGGCAAGCGCCATGGCCAACGGCACGGCCACGATTCCCACGGTGATCCCGGCCAGAATGTCGCGCTGTAATGGGACTCCGGTGTATACCTGCCAATTGACACTGCGCAGTGCCGTGGCCAGCGGCAGACGGAACATCAGACATATCCCTTTTCGTTCAATTCCGACTTCAGATAAGCGTAATAAATCGGCGCCGCAATCAGCCCGGCAATGCCGAAGGCAGCCTCCATCACCAGCATGGCAACGAGCATTTCAAAGGCGCGGGCGTGGATCTGCCCGCCGATGATGCGCACGTTCAGAAAATATTCCAGTTTGTGAATAATGATCAGATAGGCGAGCGAACCCAGCGCCACATACAGCCCCTGACTCAGGCTGACGATGAAGATAATCGTGTTCGAAATCAGATTGCCGAGAATGGGCAACAACCCGGCCACGAAGGTAACCAGGATTAGCGTCTTGGTAAACGGCAGTTCAATGCCCAGCCAGGGCAAAACCACAACCAGATAAACGGCAGTGAATGCTGTGTTGATGGCGGAGATCCAGAACTGGGCGAACACTACACGACGAAATGCCAGACTCAGGCGGATAGCACGCTCCGCAAACGCCTCCGCCAACGGGCCATCCTTGCCATCGGAAACCGCGCTTTCCAATGACAGCAGCGCTCCGACCACCATGCCGAGCAGGATGTGCCCCAGCGCCCGTCCCAATTCCGCGCCCGCCACCTGGAAAGTCGCAGCATGGTCGCGCAACCATTGCACCACAGCGATGCGCAACGCTTCTGCGTCATCCGGCAGGTACTGCAACACCCATGCCGGTAATTGCTCACGCGACCCTTCCAGTATTTCAGCCATACGCTGGATCAGCGCCGGCATATTCTCGCCGCTGTGGCGCATGAACGACGCGACCCCAATGCAGACCAGGATCACTATGGCGATCACAGCACCGGCGATGAGAGCCACCGCCAGCAATTTGGGCCCTTCTTTGCCCATGGCCGGCGGCGTACTCAGGCTGGGCACCATGACATTGACCAGGGAATAAACCAGCAAACCGGCAATCAACGAAGGCAGCAGCTTCAGGGGTAACAGCATTAATAAACCGCCCGCAAACAGCATCCATGCGAACAGGTCAAAACGAGAGATGGAAGGCACATTCATGGCAGGCATGATGGGTGGACGCGACGGCGGCGTCAATGTGAGGATTGAGCGGCTCTCGCAGGAGGGTCTGATGCCGGTCGCACATCGTCGTCCTCCCGGCATCAGGTAGAATTACGCCGCCCCGGAAACCGCCGAACCCATGCTGCCTGCCAACACTCCCACCTCCCCGCTGCGTATTGCCATGTGGTCCGGGCCGCGGAATATATCTACTGCGTTTATGCGCGCATTTGAAAATCGCCCGGATACTTTTGTCTGCGATGAACCGTTCTATGCCCATTACCTGCAAATTACCGGGATCTCCCATCCAGGTCGTGAG
>JAYUHG010000318.1:0-3369 GCA_043767195.1 Gammaproteobacteria bacterium
GCCCACGACTCCGCCACGGTATTACCCACGGGAGTGATTAGCCCGAGTCCGGTTATGACGACACGACGTTTGCTCACCTTCAGATTCTCCGCGAATTTCCCGCCGTCCCTGTACATTCGCCACGTGTATGCTCCTGAATACGCAGCATACATGGCCTTGGCAACGCCGCTCCTGCGCATCCTGCGCCCGCGGCGTACCGTACATCCCTGTACATAAAACACACGGCCCCGTGCGGGGCCGTTTGTAACACTCACCAGACAGTCTGGATTAGAGGCTGTAATACATGTCGAATTCCACCGGATGGGTGGTCATGCGGAAGCGCGTCAGTTCGGCGCTCTTCAGCTTGATGTAGCTGTCAATCAGATCGTCGGTGAACACACCGCCGGCCTTGAGGAACTCGCGGTCCTTATCCAACGCCTCCAGAGCCTGCTCCAGTGACGAGCAAACCGTGGGCACCTTCTTTTCCTCTTCCGGCTCCAGATCGTACAGATCCTTATCCAGGGGGGCGCCGGGTTCGAGCTTGTTCTGGATACCATCGAGACCGGCCAGCATCATGGCCGCGAACATCATGTAGCCATTGCCGTTGGAATCCGGGAAACGTACCTCAATGCGGCGCGCCTTGGGGTTGGAGACCCAGGGAATACGCACGGAAGCGGAACGATTGCGGGCGGAATAGGCCAGCATGGTCGGCGCTTCGAAGCCAGGCACCAGACGCTTGTAGCTGTTGGTACCGGAGTTGGTAATGGCATTCAGGGCGCGCGCATGTTTGAAAATGCCGCCGATGTAATGCAGCGCCAACTGGGACAGGCCGCCGTACTTGTCACCGGTGAACAGGTTCTTTCCACCTTTCGCCAATGATTGATGCACATGCATGCCGTTGCCGTTGTCACCCACCAGCGGCTTGGGCATGAAGGTGGCGGTCTTGCCGAAACTGTGCGCCACGTTGAGCACGACGTACTTGAGCATCATGAGTTCGTCAGCCTTGCGCACCAGGGTATTGAAGCGCGTGCCGATCTCGGCCTGGCCGGCGGTGGCCACCTCATGGTGATGCACCTCCACCGGGATACCCATTTCTTCCAGCGCGATACACATGGCGGAGCGGATGTTCTGTTGGGCATCCACGGGCGGGACCGGGAAATAACCGCCCTTGATGCCTGGACGATGACCGATATTGCCGCCTTCAAATGCCGACTCGCTGTTCCAGCTGCCTTCGTCGGAATCAATTTCATAGAAGGCGCTGTTGATCTGGGAGCCCCAACGCACGTCATCGAAAATGAAAAACTCGGGCTCCGGACCAAAGTAAGCCGTGTCGGCGATACCAGTGGATTTCAGATAGGCTTCGGCGCGCTTGCCCAATGAACGCGGGCAACGGCTGTATCCCTGCATGGTATTTGGCTCGAGCACATCGCAACGGATGATCATGGTGGTGTCGTCAAAAAATGGATCCAGCACCGCGGAATCCGAGTCCGGCATCAGCACCATGTCGGATTCATTAATGCCCTTCCAGCCGGCAATGGATGAGCCATCGAACATCCGGCCGCTTTCAAAGAAGTCATCGTCAGCGCCATGGGCCGGCATGGTCACATGCTGTTCCTTGCCGCGGGTGTCGGTGAAACGCAGGTCAATGAATTTGACCTCGTTCTCTTTAATCATTTCCAGAACTTTATCTTTTGACATTTGGTTCCTCTCCTTAAATGGGGCACACAGCCTTGCCCTTTTTTAGCATTTACCGTGCCAAGGCATGAGCGGTGTAAGTCTTTGAACTGTATCTAAACATGAATTAACCGAAAGATAGAATGCACCATAGTAATGCGCAATAAAACTGATATGCACCAATATGGCGCGCTACCCACCAGATAACAATATTTCCGGCGCGATCATGTCGGCCAGGGTTTCTCTACGGCGAATTTCATGGGCTACTGCGCCCGTCACCAATATCTCCGCAGGGCGCGGTCGGGCATTGTAATTAGACGCCATGGTGGCGCCATAGGCCCCGGCGGAAGTTACCGCCAAAAGATCACCGGCAGCAATGGCCAATGATCGATCCAGACCGAGAAAATCCGCGGACTCGCACACCGGACCTACGACATCGTAACGCTGTTCCACGGCCTTGCTTCCGGCCTGCACCGGCACAATGCCATGCCAGGACCGATACAACGCCGGTCGCAGCAGATCATTCATGGCCGCATCCACCACGGCAAAATTCTTCGCGCCATTTTGCTTGAGATATTCAACCCGCGTCAGCAATACCCCCGCATTGGCGACAATGGCGCGGCCCGGCTCGATATGCAACTCGGCATCAGTCCCCGCGAACGCATCCATCAGCGCCTGCACATACGCCGCCTGCTGCGGCGGCTGCTCCATATCATGCTGAATCCCCAACCCGCCGCCCAAATCCACATGGTCCACGACGAGCCCGGCGCGTTTGATCTCGCGCACCAAATCGGCCATGCGCGCAGCCATGTCCTGAAACGGAGCCAACGTAACAATCTGCGATCCCACATGACAGGCGACACCGGTTATGCGCAGGTGTGGCAGGCGATTGGCCTGGTGATAAAGCTTCAGCGCCTCCTCAGCGGCTATACCGAATTTGTTTTCCCGCAAACCGGTGGATATGTAAGGGTGCGTTCCCGGATCCACATCCGGATTCACGCGCAACGCCACAGGCGCAATCTTGCCCATGGCTCCGGCCACGACATTCAATTGGTGTAATTCCGCTTCGGACTCCACATTGAAACAGCGAATGCTCACTTCCAGCGCCCGGCGCATTTCATCAACACGTTTGCCGACACCGGAGAACACGGTTCGCGCCGGATCGCCACCGGCGGCAATCACGCGCTCCAGTTCACCCACGGAAACAATGTCGAAACCCGAACCCAGGCGTGCAAGCACCTGTAACACAGCCAATGTGCTGTTGGCCTTCGTCGCGTAACACACCAGATGCGCGCGCTGGCCGAAAGCCGTGTCAAACGCCCGCCATTGGCGCTCGATAGCGGCGCGCGAATAGACATAACAGGGCGTACCGAAGCGCGCGGCCACATCGGCGAGACTCACCGACTCCATGTGCAAAATCTGATTGCGGTAGGGAAAATCAGCCACGGCGGAATGTATCCACAAATAGAATGCAGCTACCCGGCGCGGCCCGGAATGGGATCAAAACGGTACGCCTCAACTCAGGCTGGGAAAGTGACTGCGAAATTCGTGGCCGGCTTCTGCGGCTTGCCGGGACGGAACAAATCTCCCTTTTGCCCGCAGCCCGTCAGCACAGCGAAGATCACGGCCAGCAACGCCATACGTAATGCTGAAATGGGGCCAATCAGGGTGCGAGTGAGGCGCATAAATCACTTATACAACATATGATTGGGCGAG
>JAYUHG010000319.1:0-3367 GCA_043767195.1 Gammaproteobacteria bacterium
CTGCCCTTTCCCCATCTGCCACGTTTCTGAACACCCATGACGACATTTGCTCCGCTCAATGAAGAAGAAGTGTGTGACGTGGTGCGCTGGGCCGCGTCCCAGAATGAAGCGCTGGCGATTGCCGGCAGCGGCAGTCGCGCGGAATTTGGCTACCAGGTAAAAACCAACCACGGCATCAGCGTGAAAGAAATCTCCGGTATCCGTGATTACGATCCACGGGAGCTGGTCCTGACCGCGGGCGCCGGCACGCCGCTCAGGGAAATACAGGCGACCTTGGCGGCCCAGGGTCAACAGTTGGCTTTTGAACCACCAGATCCGGCGGCATTATTTGGCAGCGCCCACTCCGGCACCCTGGGCGGCGTCTTTATGGGCAATCAAAGCGGCCCGCGCCGCATCCACGCCGGCGCCGCGCGGGATCACATTCTCGGTGTGCGCGCGGTCAATGGCAGTGGTGAGCTGTGGAAGTCCGGCGGCAAAGTCATCAAGAATGTCACCGGCTATGATCTGAGCAAACTGCTGGCTGGCTCCTGGGGCACACTCTCAATTGTCACAGAGATCAGTTGCAAGGTGCTGCCCATGGCGCCCCGAACACGAACCGTCAGTGTCCCGGCGCTGGATGCCGCGTCCGCGTTGCGTGTTCTGACTTGCATGGTATCCAGCGTGTTCAGCCCCACCGGCCTCGCCTGGTTGCCAACCAGCCTGGATACCGGAGGTGGTGGCCGCTGCCTGATCCGTCTCGAAGGCACGGAGTCGGCGCTGGCGGAACGTATCACCGCCATGGCGGCCATACTGGAAACCGGGATGCCGCACCAGATTATTACCGACCCGGAGGCCACATCCCTCTGGCAGGCGGTGCGCGATGCATCCCCGGTGGCCCATTGCCCGGTGGTGTTGAAACTCTCGCTTCCACCTGCGCTCACACCCGATATTGCCAACACCTTAACGGAACGTGGCGTGAAGACCTGGTATCTGGATGCCGCCGGCGCCTGGATCTGGATCGGTGTGGAAAATGAAGTGGCCGCGGATCTGGTGCAGACACTGCGAGCGCAACTAAATGGCCATGGCGCCGCCGTGATCATGCGCGGGCCAGAGGCAATTAAAACCGCCGCTGGTGTATTGACGCTGCCGGCGCCGGCGCTGGCCGCACTGACGCACCGGCTCAAACAAAGTTTTGATCCCCTGTCGCTGTTCAATCCCGGTCGTTTGTATCCAGTCTGATGCAAACCCATTTCACAGCGGAACAACTCGCGCGCCCGGACCTGCAATCCGCAGATGCCATTCTGCGGCGTTGCGTCCATTGCGGTTTTTGCAACGCCACCTGCCCCACCTATCAACTCACCGGCGATGAATTGGATGGCCCACGCGGGCGCATCTATTTGATGAAAGGATTACTGGAAGGCGGTGGGGCTGCCAGCGACAAGGTGGTGCATCATCTGGATCGCTGTCTATCCTGTCTGGCCTGCATGACCACCTGCCCCTCGGGCGTAAACTACATGCACCTGATTGACCAGGTGCGGCCACGTATTGCTGATCATCCCGGACGGGATTGGCAAACGCGATTACAGCGCACCCTACTCGCTCGAATTTTACCCAACGCCGCAAGACTGCGGGCAGTGTTTCGGCTCCTACGCGGCGCGCTTCAACTTATTCCGTTGCCGGAGCGTTTGCGCCCCATGGGTGAACTTCTGCGCACGGTGCCGGGTGATGCCTCCGAATCCCTTGCGGCACATTATCCCGCGACGACAACGCGCCGCGGTGCAGTGGCTTTGGTTGCAGGCTGCGTACAGCCCGTGTTCGGCGCGCAGATCAATCATGCCAGCGTACGTCTCCTCAATCGTGCCGGCTATGACGTGGATGTGCTGAGTGACACCTGTTGCGGCGCCATTGCCCACCACCTGGGACATGCAAGCACCGCGCTCGAACAAGTCCGAGCAAACGTCAATGGCTGGGCCACCCGTGCGCGAGATTGGCAGGCCATCATCATGAATGCCTCCGGATGCGGAACCATGGTGAAAGATTACTCATACTTGTTGCGCGCCGAGACCGGCATTTCCGTCAACGCCACAAAACTCGCGCCACTGTTTAAGGATATAACCGAATTTCTCGCGCTGGATGGCAATCTGCCACCTATAGCCACGCCGCCACAGCCGGACTTAAAAGTGATTTGCCAAGTCCCCTGCTCCATGCGTCACGCCCAACGCATCACCGATTTGCCGCGGCAACTTTTGCAGCAATCCGGATTTGATGTGATCTCCGCGCCGGACGATGGCACCTGCTGCGGCTCCGCCGGCACCTACAATTTGTTGCAGCCGGATATATCCGAGACATTGGGACGCAATAAAGCCGCCGCACTGGACGCCACCGGCGGTCAGGTCATCGCCAGCGGCAATCTGGGTTGCATGATGCAAATTGGACGCTACTCCGCCCTGCCCCGCGTTCACACTGTGCAACTGCTGGACTGGGCCAGCGGCGGGCCGTGCCCGCTGGAGTGACAAGAATCCGCGGACGCTGAATGAGTTAAAGGAACCACTTTCAGGTCCGTGATGTGGTTCGAGACAGCCAACGCGAACTGCACACTGCGTTGCGTTACCCGGAAACTACACCTTTCACTATACTGGCGCGACTCCTGCACAACGTACCGTTCTGTTTCATTCAGACACACCGTTGAAGTAAGGAGTAATTCATTCCCATGTTCAAGCACGAATTTTATGTTGCCGCTATCCTCACCACCATTACCGCCACCACCCACGCCGATCCGGGCGCGTCTTTTCTGGAGGAAGTGACCGTCTCGGCCACGCGCCTGGAGCAGAAATTGGCCGACATCCCCGGCGGCGCCACAGTAGTAACCGAGCAGGATTTGCACGGCGGGCGACAGGAACTGGGGCTGGATGAATCCCTGGCGCGCGTACCAGGATTGTTTTTTCAGAATCGTTACAACTTCACCCAGGATCTGCGCATTTCCATCCGCGGCTTCGGCGCGCGCTCCAATTTCGGCATTCGCGGCATCAAAATATTCGTGGACGACATTCCGGCGACCCTGGCCGACGGTCAGAGCGGCGTGGATGATGTGGATCTGGGTTCCCTGGCGCGGGCGGAAGTAATCCGGGGTCCTTCTTCATCTCTGTATGGCGCCTCGTCCGGCGGCGTGATCAATCTGTATACCGAGGACGGCACCGAAACGCCGTTTATCGAGGCGGGCATCACCGTGGGCGAGTACGACCACCAAAAATACCAACTCAAGACCGGCGGCCAGTATGACCGCCTCAATTACCTGTTGAATGCGTCATATCTGAATAATGACGGCTATCGTGAGAACTCCGAGGTCAACCACTCTCTGTTCAATAGCAAGTTCCGTTACGACATTGAT
>JAYUHG010000320.1:0-7932 GCA_043767195.1 Gammaproteobacteria bacterium
GCCTTGTTAATGTATCGGCGCATTAATCAATTATTCAATCAGTTGCGTCAAAGTTCGGCCTCCGGGCAGGAAGACTTGGCTATCCAGAATATGCAACAGGCCTACCGGGAGATTCAGCGGGACATGAACGAAATCTTCAGTGGCTCCGTAAGTGTGGAAGGCGCGGTCAGTGTGCGTCTTTTTGACCCGCGCTTCGCCGATCATATGGTCAGCCGCTTCGATGGTCCCTACGGCGCATTCAAATCGTTGCTGGATGGACGTCATGCTGAATTACAAGACACCATGCAACGCTGGACCCGCTACGCACCGGTGGGTATTCCCGTGGTCTTCCTGCTGGCGGTGTTGCTGGTGGTGCTGACTTCAAGAATATTACGCGCGGATTTTGTGCGGCCCATGGCCACGGTGAAAGAAGGGGCGTTGATTATCAGTGGCGGACACCTTGAGCACCGCATCCCCGCCAACGGCGTCACCGAGGTGGCCGAGATTGCCGAATCCATCAACCGCATGGCGGGAGACCTGGCGCACAGCCGCGATGCCCTGGTGGAACATGAGCGGCAAATTGCCCTGGGCGCGTTAGTGCCGGTGGTGGCGCATAACATTCGCAATCCCCTGGCCAGTGTGCGCGCCGCGGCCCAGATGCTGGATGAGCAGGCGACTGGCGATGACATTCGTGAAGGGCGGGAGGCCATTATTACAACCATTGATCGACTCGGTCGCTGGGTGAATGCGCTGGTGTCCTATCTGCATCCGCTGAAACCGAGCCCGCGTCTGGTGCGAGTGGGCGAGATGGTGGAGGCGGCTCTGGTGGTAAACCGGGCCAGGATTCAAGAAAAGGGCATTGATGTGGTCCGGGAAAATTGGGAGGTTGACCATACTGTGTCCGCGGATCCGGATTTGATGGAACAGGCCCTGGCGGGATTAATTGCCAATGCCGTGGATGCCTCGCCCCCAAGCGCCAGATTACGAGTGCGCTTCGAGGTTTCTGAAGTTGCCATTGAGTTGCACATTATTGATGCAGGCGCCGGCATGCCGTTCAGCCCTCAGGCTGGCAGTCTGGAACCGGGTCCGTCTACGAAGCGCTTTGGCACCGGATTGGGGATCCCGGTGGCCTTCAAGATTTGCCACAGTCACGGTTGGGATCTGGACTTCAACGCTGTTGCAGGCGGCGGTACCGATGTTGTGATTCAAATACCCAGGAAAGTGCCGGAGGTGGCCACATGAGTTCCAATCAAATGCCCGGGGCCACCAGCGCCGAAGTCCCAATGCTGGTCAAACGTGTCCTGATCGTGGAAGACGAGACGGTGTTTGCCCGTTTGGTGCAAAAGCGCCTGCAACGGGAAGGCTACAGCAGTGAGGTCTGTGGTGATCTGGCCTCGGCCCGGCATCAGCTTCGCACCTGGAGTCCGGATCTGGTGCTATTGGATATGCGTCTGCCCGACGGTTCCGGTCTGGATCTGTTGTCGGAAATAAAATCCGATCCCGAATCCAGCACCGTGGTGTTGGTAATGTCGGCCTATGGCGAAGTGGATGACGCCGTATCGGCCATGAAGCGCGGCGCAACGGATTACCTGAAGAAGCCGGTGGATCTGGAGGAGCTGCTGATCAGCGTCAGGAAAGTGCTGGATCGGGGCGAACTGGAACAGCGCGTGGTCAATGCCACCAAGCGTCATCAACATCAGGCCGCGGGTGTGGATTTTCTCGGCGCCAGTACTGCCATTGAGGTCGTGCGGGCGCAGGTGCAAAAGGTTGCCCGTCTCGGCGACACTGCCGCGACATCGCCGCCGACCGTATTGATCTTGGGTGAGACCGGCACTGGCAAAGATGTGGTCGCGCGCTTTTTGCACGCCATCAGCGCCCGCAGCAGCAAACCTTTTGTGCATGTGGATTGCGCCAGCCTGCCCAAGGATCTCATCGAGGCTGAGCTGTTCGGGCACGAAAAAGGCGCCTTTACCAGTGCCCATGTGTCCCGCACCGGCCTCATCGAAGCCGCCGAGGATGGCGTATTGTTCATGGACGAAATCGGCGAAGTGCCCCTGGACTTGCAGGCCAAACTGCTGGCGGTGCTGGAGCGACGCACTGTACGCAAGGTTGGAACCACCCAGGAACGCGCCGCCCGGGCCTGGTTCATTGCCGCCACCAACCGCGATATTCAGACCCTGGTGGCGCGCGGCGAATTCCGCGCCGATCTTTTCTACCGCCTTAATGTCATCACCATCCAGGTGCCGCCATTGCGGGAACGCGGCGACGATGTGTTGTTACTGGCGCGACACTTCACCGCGCAGACCGCCAAGCGTTATGGTTTGCCGTTGCCGCCCCTCTCCGCTGCGGCGGAACGCGCCATCCGTGACTACCCCTGGCCCGGCAATGTGCGCGAACTGAAACATATGATAGAGCGCGTTGTATTACTTTCCGGCGGCGGTGAGTTAGGCAGCGACGCCATTCCCAGGGTTAGTGCTGAGGCAGGGGCGGCGGCGCCGACACTGGATGGAAGTATGACATTGGATGCCGCCGAACTGGCCCTGATCAAACAGGCCTTGGACCGGTGTGATCGCAACGTCTCCCGCGCCGCCCGTGAACTTGGCATTACGCGCATGGCGTTGCGCTATCGCATGAAGAAGTACCAGTTGTAGCGATAGCAACTTCTGGAATCGGTCAATATACCGGGTACCATGCGGCGCTGGCTGGTTTCTTGTGGAAGTGCATTGGCGCACCTGAATAACTCACTCCGAGCCCACTCTTTTAACGGTGTCCCGGTTTTCTCACGGTTGCCTGCTACTGGCGGACAGATTGTCGATGCTGAACATATATGGCGCGGACATTCGCGCGCGGACTTTTTCAAATCTGCCCAGCAACGTGCGAAATCGGTGTATACGGCTGTTGACCTCCACGGCGCTGATTTCCGGAAAGCGATGCGAATGATATTCGGCACTGTTCCAGTGGCCGGGACGATACTGATTGATTTTCTTGATGCCGGTTCGGGCCCTGCAAATCAGCCGTGCCAGCAGGCGTCGCGACATGGCATTGTGTTGCGGAGGTCGTTCCAGGTAACCCTGTTGAACCAGGACATCAATGGCGCGATCCGCGGCCAGGCGTCCGCTGGCTGCCTCAAGGTGCCGTCCAAAAGTGGCATCAAGGCTGTCCTGATTGAGGCTGCCTATTTTTTTAGTGACGATTCCCCGCAGCAGATCCTGCACCTCGGCAGCAGTCCTGGCAACGTGGCTGAGAGAGTTTGGCAGCGCGTAGTCATAACATTGCGCAGTGACCGGCTGGTAGGTAACGGCGGGGGTACCCAGTACTGCCGCTTCAACGGCTGTGGTACAGCCATTATGCAGCAAGGCCCTGGCCGCCATCAGCCATGGCACTACATTGCCTTTATGAACAATGTGTACGTTAGTCAGTGATGCCGCGATATTTTCCCAGACCGCATGATTTTCGGAAGGATGTGGTCGCAGGACTATTTGATAGTCAGGAAACCAGCCACTCAGCAATGGCAGCAGTCGGGCAAAATTGTCGTAGATGGCCTGTTGATGCCGGAACATACCTTGCGCAAACTCGAGACTCATGCCCTGTCCGGTTCTGCTGACGACGGGTTTCCCCGCGGCACCAGCCTCCAGTACCAGATTCAGTTTTTGCACGAATGCGTTTACAAAGGCAAAGTTGGTATTAATGAGGATGAAATCACCAAACCTGTTGCGCAGGTCCGCGACTGCGGGCTCGAAGTATCCGCGCACTTCCTTCCGCAACAGGTCAATGCGCGGGTTGCCGGTAATGTGAACCGGTAATCCGCGACATCCGGGGTAGGCGGCAAACATCTCCGCGTCATCACGTCCCCACGCAAACAGGTGTTTCAACGGCGCAAATGTGTTTTCAGAAAATCGCCAGGAATAATATTCACTGGAATTGAAGCGGACCAGACTCTCTTCATCCCAGGCCACAATGTCATTGCCTAGCGCCCGGATAATGTTGAACATCAGCGCGCTTCTGGAGCGCATGCTCTTGGCCACAAACACGCCACGGGGGATTTCAGGCATGGCGAAATCCACATACGGACGGGATCCCAGAATGACCGGGAAACCGCGTTCGGCGGCGACGCAGGCGAGCAGAAGTTTTGCGTCCAGCTCCCGCACCTGGTTTTCAACCGGCAAAATCAATGTTGATGGACTTGAATTCATTAATCCGCTACCCGCTGGACAGAAGTGTCCGCGCCGGCGCCTGTCCGGGACCCCCGCTGGTTACGTTGGTTCATGGATCTGCAGGCTTGGCAGTATATCGGCCCGTCCTCCACCAGTGGCTGAAAACAGTTATACCGTATAGAAGTTTCCCGTGATTGGCGCGACCGCTGCGATGCTCGTCGAACAGTACTTCAACAGCGTCCGGATTGAGATAGCCGGCGCTTGCCGCTCCGCTGTCATGCCATGTTTCGCGGGCGAACTCTGAAAAGTCGCCCAGGAACCAATCGGCAAGCGGCATCTGTAGACCTTGTTTAGGCCGCTCCAATATCCCCGCGGGTAACCATGGTCGGATTGCCTCGCGCAGAATGTGCTTGCCCTTGCCCTTCAGCTTCAGGGCCCCCGGCACGGTCAGACTCCAATCAACAAAGCGATGCGATAGGAACGGGACCCGCGCCTCCAAAGAGTGGGCCATACTGATGCGGTCAAGCCGCGGCAAAATGGCGCCTGGCATATGCACAGTGAGGTCGCCGAGCATGAACTGTTCCAACATGCTGCACTTCCGCCAATCCGGGTCGGCGAAATATTCCGCATCAAATTCAGCCAGCGGCCTTTCCTGGCGGCGCAGAAATTCGGGCTGACAGATCTGTTCCCGCAGCGCCGGAGTGCTGATCTCGGTGCCGTAGATGAAACGTTGGAAGCCGGAATCCAGCAGGGTTGAGTTGCGCACACGCTGAATCTGCTGTCGGACATAGTTCCACTTTCTGGAAGACGTCACCGGGATATTGCCAATCCACGATGCCAGCGGGCCCAGCGCTCGAATCAGCGGTAGCCAACGCTCCATCTGCATTGCATTACGCTGTCTCTTGTACCTGGCGAAGATCTCATCGCCGCCTTCTCCGCACAGAACAACCTTTACCTGCTCTGCCGCCAGCTTCGACAGATACCAGCATGGGACCACCGCGCTGGCAGCAAGCGGTTCATCGAGGGCGCTCAGAATTTCGGGCAGTACATCACGCGTCTGCCGTAATTCCACCGGCAACACGCTATGTTCACAGCCAAGATGCCGGGCAACCTTTGCCGCTGCCGCGGTTTCATCACTTCGATTACCCGGGAAACCGACCGTGAAGGCAGTGAGCCGTTGTGATGATTGGCGCACCATCGCGGCGGTTATCGCGGACGAGTCAACGCCGCCTGACAGGAACACCCCGACCGGTACGTCGGCGAGCATATGGCTGGCAACAGACCTGAGCACTTGGGCGCGGGTTTCCTCAATCCATTCGCTTTCGGATAGCCCCTGCCGCACCCGGATCCGAGGCTTCCAGAACTGATGGATTGAGGCTTCGCCACTCGGACCGACGTGCAGCACATGGCCGGGGTCGAGCTGCCGGGCTTGGCGATAAATGCATCGAGGCGGTTGAATATGGCCGAACCGAAAGAAGTCGTGTACTGCACGCTCGTCAATATCGAATTCGAGTCCGGGCAACACCAACAGCGCCTTCAGCTCAGAGGCAAAGGCAATGCCCCCATGTTGTTCGGTAATGTAGAGCGGTTTTATTCCCAGCGGATCGCGCGCGAGCGTCAGTGTCCGGCTCTGGCGGTCCCAAATGGCAACCGCATACATGCCCTCAAGCCGCAACCAGGCTTCGTCTCCCCAGGTTGCGTAAGCAGCAAGCAGAGTTTCCGTGTCGCTGTGAGTGTTGAAGCAATAGCCTTTTGCTACGAGTGCCGATCTTAGCTCCAGATGATTGTATATCTCGCCATTTGCAATGATCGTAAACCGGCCCCCATGGGTCTCCATGGGCTGATGGCCCCCGGCCAAATCAATGATGCTGAGCCGGCGCATCCCCATGCCCATATCACCGTCAGTAATATAACCACTGTCGTCGGGCCCTCGATGACGAATCGCATCGCATTGCCGGACCAGGGTTGCCGGAGAAACCGGACGATTTCCACGCCTATACCACCCGGCAATTCCACACATGAACGATTTGCTCCAGATCTCGCGGTGCCTATCAGATGGGTCTCGGGCCGCCTGTGGGCTCCATTTTAATAATCAGTTCACACACCTCCCGCACTGCGCCGCGTCCACCGCCAGCATTACAGACGAATTTGGCCGCCGCGAGTATTTCAGCCGTGGCATCGGCGGGGCAGCAGGGCAGTCCCACGTTTTGCAGACATTCCAGATCACCTGTGTCATCCCCCATGAAGGCGATATCTTGCAGTTGCAGTCCGGTGGTGGCAGCCCATTCCTTTAGGACGCGGAGTTTATCGGTGACGCCGGGGAAGTAATCGGTGATTTGAAGTTTGCGCATACGCGCCGCCACGGCGGGGCTGTCCTCGCCGGTAATGACGCAAACACGAATGCCCAGCGCTCGCAGACGTTCGAGCCCTTTGCCATCCCGGGTGGAAAATCTTTTCATCTTTTCGCCATTGGCGTCGTAGTACATGCCGCCATCGGTGAGAGTGCCGTCCACATCCAGCACCAATGCCTGTACCTGAGCCGCGGCGGCGTAGGCGGATCCCCGGCGGCGATCCAGTAACAAATGCTCCACCCGCTCCCAGTCGGAAGGTTCATCCAGTTCGGTTTCAGTTTCCGGGGGCATGACGTGGACCGCGACGCGGACACCCAGGCGACAGCGATGCTGTTCGAGAACTGTCCCGCGGGTCAGATAGAACGCGCCGTTTTCCATGAGCATGGGCGACATGTCCTGGCGCCGTGGGCGTTGGGCTGGGTCATAGTTCATTGGCGTACCGTCAGGGTTCCAGAGAAAACGATGGAGCGGTGTGGCGGTCACCAGCGAATCGAATCCGCCGGTTTCGAATTGGGTACGGGCGGCGCGAAAGTCCTCGGCCCGGGTCAGGGGCGAAGTGGCTTGTATCAACCCCAGCACATCAAATGGGACGCGTTGCTGGAACTCCAGCATCACGCTCTCGGTGCTGGCGGTATCGGTGGCGGTTTCGGGAGAGCGATCAATGAGTGTGACGCCTGTGGGAAAGTATTCCCGCACCACGGCGCGGATGGACTCTGCATCGGTGGCAACATAGATGGCGTCAAAACAGTTGGAGGCGATGGCCTGCTCCAGGCTCCAGGCAAACAACGGGTGTCCGGCCAAGGGGCGAATATTTTTGCCGGGGATAGATTTTGATCCCCCGCGCAACGGCATCAACGCGACCCATTGCGTCATGTAGTGGTGGCCGCCTGCATGCGCTTCAACTTGCGGCGCTGGGGTTCCTCGATCTCCAGGATCGGCGTCGGTTTGAAATTCAGCGCGCCGGCCACCACGCGCACATCGCGGGCCAGACGCCGCAAGCCATCCGGTTCCAGGGAGGCGGCATGATCGGTGCCTTTCCAGGTCCGGTCCAGGGTGAAATGCCGTTCCACCCAGGTGGCGCCCAACGTGACGGCGGCCATGTCCACGGCAATGCCCAGGTGATGGCCGGAGAAACCGATCTCTTTCACACGGTCGCCGAACTTGTCGCGCAGTAATGAGACTTCCAGCAGGCAGACCTGCTCGAAGGGCACGGGATAGCCGGAGGTGCAGGCATACAGCACCAACCGCCGGGCAGCATCATGTTTTTCCATGAACTGAACAATGGATGCCTGTTCCTCGGGGGTGGTCATGCCCAGCGAGATATGTATGTCGCCTTCATACTCACGGGCCAGGACTTCGAGCACGGGAAAGTTCAGATTCGTGGCCGACGGCACCTTGATGAAATCCGGCTCGAGGGATGCAATCTCCCGGGCCGAGGTCACATCCCA
>JAYUHG010000321.1:0-3357 GCA_043767195.1 Gammaproteobacteria bacterium
GCGCTGATCGCCGAATTCATCGGAGTAAAAATCTTCTCGTTGGAAGGTACGCTGGGCATCGCTCCGTTGAACTGGAACCTGTTTGGCCAATCCGGATCATTGAACTTCACTGCCGGCGTTCTCATCTGGCCAGTTGTGTTCATTATGACGGACATTATTAATGAGTATTTCGGGCGACGAGGTGTGCAGTTCCTGTCCTGGCTTACGGTGGGGTTGATTTCCTATGCGTTTTTGTTTGCCTACATCGCCATCGGCTTGGCGCCGGCGGGATGGTGGGTGAGTGTAGCAGCGGATCAGGGAGTGCCGGATTTGCAGTTGGCTTATGGCTATGTCTTTGGCCAGGGCATGTGGACTATAGTCGGATCCATCGTCGCTTTTCTTATCGGGCAGTTAATTGATGTGGCGGTGTTCCAGCGTATTCGCCGGCGCACCGGAGAGGGCATGATCTGGCTGCGCGCCACCGGGTCCACGGCGGTGTCGCAGTTCGTGGATAGTTTTTTGGTGCTGTATATCGCGTTCGTACTTGGGCCGCAGCATTGGCCGACTTCGCTGTTCCTGGCGGTAGGCAGCGTAAACTATGCGTACAAGATCACTGCCGCGGTAGCGTTGATCCCCCTCATTTATCTGGGGCGGCGGCTTATTGATGGTTACCTGGGGGCGGATTTGGCGGCGCGGATGAAGGCACAGGCGGCGGGCTGACCTGTATCTGTTTGCTGGAGTCCGGCTTTCGCCGGGATGAAACCGCTTAGTCAGGCCTTCCTGCTTCAAGAACCGGCCGATGCCAATTCATGGCAGTACGCGACCTGGATTCAGAATTCCTTTCGGATCCAATATTGATTTCAAACTCCGCATCAGCGCGATCTCTTCCGCGTTGCGGGACCGCGACAGATATTTTTTACGCGCCATACCGATGCCATGTTCCGCGGAAATGGAACCATTCAATTCGCCTACGCGCTTGTACACCATGTCGTAAATTCGATCCATGTCCGCCAGGTTTCCGCTGGAAATGAGCAGGTGCAAATTGCTGTCGCCAAGGTGCCCAAAGGCGAGCTTGGTGACTTCGCTGAAGGCGACGCACAGATCGGCGTTGATGGCGCGCAATAACCGATCCATGGAGCCAATGGGAAGGCTGATGTCGAAGTTGGCGAGACCCATGGCGCCGAGTTTCGGCAGGATCTCCGCCACGCCATCGCGGATGCGCCAGAACTGTTCCATTTCTTTTTCCGATTTGGCGATCACCGCATCGCGCAGCCATTGCGCCGCGCTCGCTTCGGCCAGAGTATCGGTGAAGGTAGTTGCGTCGGATTTCTCCTGACTGCCTTCGAATTCAATCAGCACGTAGATGGGATACTCCTGCTCAAACGGGGACTTCAATGCCGGGATGCTGGCATGAATGTAGTTGAAGTAATCGTCCCACATGACCTCGAAGGCGCTTAGTCCGCCGGCCAGATTTAACTGTACGTGGTGCAGGAATTTGATCACGTCATCCAGACTGGTACACGCGCAAAGCGCGGCGAATCGTGTCAGGGGGCGGGGATGTAAACGCAGCACCGCGCGGGTGACCACGCCGAGTGTGCCCTCGGTGCCGATGAACAGGTGCTTGAGATCGAAGCCGGCATTATTTTTCAGCATCTTGTTCAGGGAGGTGATCACGGTGCCATCCGCCAGCACCGCCTCCAGACCCAGCACCAGGTTGCGTGTCATGCCGTAGCGGATAACTTCGTTGCCGCCGGCGTTGGTGGAAATATTGCCACCAATGGCGCAGGAACCGCGGGCGCCCAGGTCCAGGGGGAAACGCAACCCTTCTTCTTCCGCCGCATTCTGGATCGCTTCAAGAGGAGTGCCTGCCTGTACGGTCATGGTCATGGCATCTCGATCCGTTTCTTCGATGGCATGCATGCGCTCCAGAGACAGGGCCATCTCGCCGGCATGGGGTGTGGCCCCGCCGCAGAGACCGGTCAATCCGCCCTGGATGACCAGGGGTTGCCCGGCGTCATGGCAGGCGCGCAAAATGAAGGAGACTTCTGCCGTGGATGCCGGGCGTAGCACTGCAATGGGCGCCGTGGCATTGACCACACTGGCATCGGATGTGTAACGGACTCCGGCATCGGCGCCCTGCAGTACTCCATTGGGGCCGAGGCGTTTGGAAAGGGCATCAATAAGGATCGCGGGCATGGTGCAATTGTACCGGAGTCTGCGGTAGTCTCCTTATATATGGCCAACGCTCATTTCTTCCCGGCAATCGAGCCCTACAACTCAGGCCGTCTGCAGGTGGACGCCGTTCACTCCGTGTACTGGGAGGAGTGCGGTTGGCCTGACGGCATCCCGATCTTGTTCGTTCACGGCGGACCCGGTGCGGGTTGCTCGGCGTTTGATCGGCGCTTTTTTGATCCGGCAAAATTTCGCATCGTGCTGGTGGATCAGCGAGGTTGCGGGCGTTCACGTCCGTTGGGAGAACTTACCAACAACACCATTGATCATCTGGTGGCGGATTATGAGCAACTGCGCGCGCAACTGGGCATTGAGCGCTGGCATGTGTTCGGCGGTTCCTGGGGCAGCACACTGTCCTTATATTATGCCCAGCAACATCCGGAGCGCATGTTGAGTCTGGTGGTGCGCGGCATCTGGTTGCTGCGCGATTTTGAAATCCACTGGTGGTTTTACGAATTAGGTAATCTGTACCCGGAGTTGTGGCAGAAATTTGTGGCGGACATTCCGGAGAGCGAACGCGGCGATCTGCTGGAAGCCTACTGGCGTCGCCTCACCAGTCCGGATCGGGCCGTGGCCATGTCCGCGGCGAAGGCCTGGAGCATCTACGAGGGTTCGTCTTGCACATTGCTGCCGAACCCGGAGTTTTCGGACATGTTTGCCAACGAGGACTTGGCCTGGAGTCTGGCGCGTCTGGAAGCCCATTACATGCGCAATGTGCGCTTTCAGCCGGACACATTATTATTGGATCGGGTGGGTCGGCTCAGGGATGTGCCTGCTTTCGCTGTGCATGGTCGCTACGATGTTATTTGTCCGGTGAAAAATCTGGTGGATCTTAAGGATGCGTGGCCGGAGCTGGATTGGGAGATCGTGCCGGATGCCGGGCATTCATCCCACGAGCCGGGCATCACGCGGGAGTTGGTGGCGGCGACCAATCGCATCGTTGCCACCGGCAGCCCGGTACGAGCAAAACCCAAATAAAAGGTACAATGAACTACGTGCGTTACGGCGCTGATTCGCCTGTAACTAAATAGGGAATCCATTGGTGACAGACATCCCCGGTATTGAACAGACACAGGCGAAGCGCGCGGAACAACTGCGCGACCTTGAGCAGCGTATCCAGGAGTTGACGGTCGCCGACGAGTCCGC
>JAYUHG010000322.1:0-18514 GCA_043767195.1 Gammaproteobacteria bacterium
TGAAAGACATCGAATCACTGCGCCGGCAAACCGCCGAGAACCAGCAATTCATCGAAGCCAAGCGTCAGGAGCAGGAAGCTATTCGCCAGCAATACGCCGACAAAATCCAGCGCTTCAAGGAACTGAGAGGGCTATAGTCACCGCGGCGGGATATTCAGCGGAACAGGCCGGCGCGCAGCACACGCCATTGCTCATCAAGGTGTTCAGTAGGGTGGCGATGAAATTCAGACCTTGCATACTGGCTCATTCTGCCTTCGATCAACGCCATAATTTGATTGGCGCTGGCATCTATGGATATTGCGGCGCGCGGGCCGTCAGTGAGGTTAGCTTCGCGCAGCACCTGTTTTAGCTGAGTTTCCACCCGCTCGAAGAATTTTCCGACCCGGGCGCGCAGCCGTTCATTCTCTCCCACCAGCGCATCACCGAGCAGGATGCGCGTAATACCCGGATTGCGATCAGAGAATCCAAGCAGCAGATGTGTAATTCGTTCACAACGCGCGACCGCGTCTTTGTCTTGTTCCAGTATCCGGGTTATCAGCGAAAATACCGAATCCTCGGCGAAATCAATCAGTGCCTCGAACATTTTTGCCTTGCTGGCGAAATGCCGGTACAGCGCCGCCTCGGACACCCCCACCGCCTGCGCCAGCCCCGCGGTGGTAATTCTGGATCCCGGGTGAGTCTCAAGCTCACGCGCCAGAACTTCAAGTATCTGTTGCTTGCGGTCCACCCGTGCGTGCGCGTTCATGCTGTTCGCTCCGAACTTCGGCTGGCGCGGATCAGCGTACCAACGCCATGGTCAGTCAAAACCTCCAGCAATACCGCATGGGCGACCCGCCCATCAATGATGTGCGCGCTATTGACGCCAGAGTTCACCGCATCCATTGCGGCGCGCACCTTGGGCAGCATGCCGCCACTGATGACACCATCGGCAATCAGCCGCGTAACTTCCTTCTGACCAATACCGCGCAACACCTGGCCATCCCGATCCAGTACACCGGCTGTGTTGGTCAGCATGATTAGCTTCTCGGCGGCCATGACCTGGGCCAGCTTGCTGGCGACCAGATCAGCGTTGATGTTGTAAGACTGCCCGACCTCATCCACGCCCAGAGGCGCAATTACCGGAATAAAATTGCCGCGGATGAGCAAATCAATCACGGATGTGTCTATACTCGCCACGTCGCCGACATGGCCGATGTCAATAATCTCAGGCACCTTCAGCTCCGGACTGTCACGAGTGAATACCATCTTGCGCGCCCGGATCAAGTCTCCATCCTTGCCGCTCAGTCCAACGGCGCTGCCGCCATGGCGGTTGATCAGATTGACAATCTCCCCATTGACCAGCCCGCCCAGCACCATTTCCACCACATCCATGGTTTCGCTGTCGGTGACACGCATGCCCTCCACGAAGCGGCTTTCCTTGCCAATGCGCTGGAGCAGCGCACCGATCTGCGGCCCGCCACCATGCACAACGATCGGATTTATGCCCACGAGCTTCATTAACGCCACATCCCGGGCAAACCCGTTTTTCAATAGATCATCGGCCATGGCATTGCCGCCGTATTTGATGACGATGGTCTTGCCGCTGAACCGGCGGATATAGGGTAGTGCCTCGGCCAACACTCTGGCGGTGACCGCCGGTTCGGTAGCTTCCGCTTCTGACGGCGATGGGGCAACGTGGGGGCGGGAGTCTCGCGCCTGTTTCATATCAGGATCCGCGCCGTCTGAGCGATTAGAAGGGTAACTGCAAATCGGGTTTAATCCCGAGCAATACACCGCGGAAGGCTTGCTGGATTTTTTGCAGCGCGGTTTCATTGTCTGCTTCAAATCTCAACACCAGCGCCGGCGAAGTATTGGACGGGCGCACCAGACCCCAGCCATCGGGAAACTCCACACGGAAGCCATCTATATCAATGACCCGGGCGTCCTTAAATACTCCCAACTGCTGGCCCAGCGCTTCCATGAACGACCCATGGAAATCTTCCGCCAAATTAACGCGCAACTCCGGCGTCGCCACGCTCTCCGGCAATTCGGCAAATACTTCGACCGGTTTGCGCTTGGCGCTCATCAATATTTCCAGCAAACGTGCCGCGGTGTAAAACGCGTCATCAAAACCATACCAACGCTCCTTGAAAAATATGTGGCCACTCATTTCACCAGCCAGCGGCGCATTAGTTTCCTTCATCTTTTTCTTGATTAGAGAATGCCCGGTGCGCCACATCAATGCCTTGCCACCGGCGGACTCAATGATTTTGCGCAAATGATGACTGCACTTCACGTCGTAAATAATCGGCGCGCCGGGGTTGCGCTTCAACACATCGCGCGCCAGGATCATTAATTGCTGATCCGGCCAGATAATCCTGCCGCTGTTATCCACCACACCCAGCCGATCACCGTCGCCATCAAAGGCCAGTCCCAAATCGGCCTGCTCCTCCAATACGCGACCCACCAACGCCTGCAGATTCTCCGGCTGACTCGGATCCGGGTGGTGATTGGGGAAGTTGCCGTCAATATCGCAATACATTTCGATCACATCATGACCCAGGGCCCGGATCAGTTGCGGCGCCACGGCGCCGGCAACACCATTGCCACAATCAATGACGATCTTGAATGCGCCGCTCAGCGCCACCGGAATATCTTCACTGATGCGCTGGATGTAAGCGGCCACCATGTCGGCCTCGCCCAGATCACCCTGACCGGATTCCAGATCATTATTTACCACACGCTGGTACAGTTTCTGAATCGCGCCCTCTGATAGAGTCTCATCACCAAGCACAATCTTGAGCCCGTTGTATTCCGGGCCATTATGGCTACCCGTCAACATTACCCCGCTCTGTATACCCAGCTCGTGGGTGGCAAAGTACAACAGCGGCGTGGGAACCATGCCGATGTCAATAACCTTGCGTCCGGACGCGCGCAGACCCTGGATCAGCGCTTCGGCAAATTCCGGGCTGGACAAGCGTCCATCGCGCCCCACCGCCAAGATTTGCTGTTTGCGCGCCCCGGCCTCGGAACCGATAGCCTGGCCAATCTTCGAGATCACCTCCGCCGTCAGTGTCTTGCCGACAATGCCGCGAATGTCGTAAGCGCGGAAGATGCCCTGACTTATGGTCGGTGCCAGCGCGGCGGGGGCAGGCTCCGCGACTTTGGCTGGAGCCGGTTGCGGTTTTCGCACCGGCTTCGTAACCGGTGCTATGGTGGCCAGGATCGGATTCGGCGCAGTTGTGTCTCCAATGGCCACCTTTGGTGCGCTGTGTCCGGCCATCCTGGTGATATCGTCACCACTCATGCCCCTGGAGACGGGAGCAACGCTTCGCCTTTGTCCCAAGTTAGGCAGGTTAGGCACCAGTTTCTCCATGCCGGGATGAACGCCATCCATAATCGCCTTGATGGCGCCGGCATAAACCACATCACCGTGGCCGCGAATATTCGCAGCCTGAGCCAGAGTACTGCGATGACGCACAAATACGGCGGCGCCAACACCCACAACAACGATAATCAATCCGGGCACCAGCCATGACGTAGCGCCGCCGCCGGTCTGCTCAAGGCGGGCGGCCAATGAATTCGCGGAGAGAAAGTAGGCGATATTCCAGCGCGTATCGCCAACCGAAACAACGACAGGGTTCCCTGCGCCAGGGCCCGTTCCAGCGCTACCCAGCACTGCAACCTTGCCGCCATCGGTCTGGCGCAACTCCGCCTTGCCGTCATGCACCTCAATGGTAGCCATGATTTCATTGAACAGCGCCACATCCAGACTGAGATGCAACAGTCCACGTAATTGTCCGGCCGCATTTAATGCCGGCGCCACCATGACAATGTGCTGGTTCTCGGATCCAAACATATGCGCTTCCGTACTCACTGGCGCGTTGGACTCCTCGGCTCGGCGCAGCATATCTAAAGAAGCATAGGTAAGCGGCGGCCGGGCCGTAGGGTCCGGCTCGGTCCAGCCCGGCGGCAACAAACGCAACTTGAGCGCCGAAGAAAAACTTCCCTGATGTTCATCGGCCAGACTTTGCAACCGCGCACTGTCGCCGGACTCGAATGCGGAGATCACCTGCGCATCACCGCCAAGTTTCACCAACTGCGTACGCAAGGCGGAAAACGGCGCCGCCACCTTGCTGGCAATCTCCTCGGCGTGAGCGTTTGCCGCTGCGGTTGCTGCCTCGGCCTGACTCCGCGCCCGGCTTTGATAGATCCAGTATCCAGCGGCTATGAACACCACCAGCGCCAATGCGGAGCCGCCAATGACCAGCGCCTGATGCACAAGCCTGCGGCTGAAACGGCGATTGGTAACTGGCCCTTCTGTCATGGATTTATTCTCAACACTGCCGTTCCGGTTCACATACCAGTGTGACCGAAGCCACCACCGGCACGCTGGCTGACATGGAAGTCTTGCACCACCTCAAACTCGGCCTGCACTACGGGCACGAAAACCAATTGCGCGATTCGATCCCCGGGATTAATGGTGAATATCTGCTGCCCACGGTTCCACAGGGACACCATAACCTGCCCTTGATAATCCGAGTCTATCAATCCCACCAGATTACCCAGCACGATGCCCTGTTTGTGCCCCAATCCTGACCGCGGCAACAGCATCGCCGCCAATCCGGCATCGCCGATATGCATGGAAAATCCGGCGGGGATCAGATCGGTGTCGCCCGGCGCCAGTGTGCGCGGGGCATCAATGCAAGCGCGCAGGTCCATGCCGGCGGAACCGGGCGTTGCGGGCGTTGGCAGGGGTATTTCCCCGCCCAAACGCGGGTCAATGAGCTTGACCTGGATGCTTCGCATGAAAACGATCCGCTACCAGCGCCACCAGGCGTCGGGCCAGTTTTTCCTTGTCGGAGCGCGGCAGTGAAACTCCGCCACCCGGCCAGTAAACCTCCAGTGCGTTATCCTCCCGATCAAACACTTGCTCCGCGCTAACATCATTGGCGGCGATCATGTCCAGTCCCTTGCTGGCAAGCTTGTCCAAGGCATGCTCACGCAGGCGTTCGGTCTCGGCGGCAAAGCCCACGGTGAACGGCGGCCGCGGGCGGGCTGCTACTTCGCCCAGGATATCGGGGGTTTGCTCCAGCATCAGGTCCAGTCGGGTCTGGGTCTTTTTGATCTTCTGGTCCGCGTGTTCCACGCTGCGATAGTCGGCTACCGCGGCGACGGCAATGAATATGTCCGTGTTGCCAATACCGGCGAACACAGCCTCACGCATCTGCATGGCGGTATTCACCGCTACGCACTGCACCCGGTCCGGCACCGACAGGGCCACCGGGCCTGAAATCAACATTACTTCCGCGCCGGCTTCAGCGGCGGCGCGGGCCACGGCGTAACCCATGCGTCCGGAACTGCGATTACTGATGAAACGCACCGGATCAATGGGCTCCCGGGTGGGACCTGCGGTTACCATGACCTGCAAGCCGGAAAGCTGCCCGCCGGAAAACTGAGCGGTCAATAATTGTAGCAACTCAGCCGGCTCAAGCATGCGGCCAGGCCCGGTTTCGCCGCAGGCCTGTTCTCCCGGGCCGGGACCGAAACGCCGGATGCCGCGCTGCTCAAGTATTTGGATATTGGCCTGGGTGGCCGGATTCATCCACATCTGCCTGTTCATGGCCGGCGCCACCGCTATGGGCACATCCGCGGCCAGACACAGGGTAGTCAGCAGATCATCCGCCAAACCATGGGCCAGTCGGGCCAGAAAATTCGCGCTGGCCGGCGCCACCAGTACCACATCGCTCCAGCGGGCAAGCTCAATGTGCCCCATGACCGATTCTTCGCCGGCATCCAGCAATTCACAGCGCACGGGATGGCCGGACAGGGCCTCCAGGGTCAGCGGGGTGATAAATTCCCGGGCCGAGCGGGTCATGACTACGCGGACGGTGACGCCCTGCTCACGCAGTCGGCGCACCAAGTCCGCGGCTTTGTAAGCGGCGATACCGCCGGTCACGCCGAGGAGGACTTTTTTGTTGGTCAAAATGCCCATATAACCTAAGTTTAACCCAAGTTGTTAAAGTACAGTTAAGGTACGAAATTACGCGCTTTACTGCCCAAGGGATGCCAGGTATATAGTTCCACAATCTGCCTGCGCCCAGAACAAGGAGGTTCACCATGGGGATCAAGGATTGGCCGGTCCACGAACGACCACGGGAAAAACTGCTGCAACGGGGACCGGAATCCCTGTCCGACGCAGAGCTGCTGGCGCTTTTCCTGCGCACCGGTTTACGCGGGCGCACCGCTGTGGATCTGGCGCGAGACCTGCTGAATCGCTTTCAAGGCCTGCGGCCCCTGCTGGACTCCGCGCTTGGGCCGCTATGCGATACCCCGGGTATCGGCCCGGCGAAATCGGTGCAACTGAAAGCCGCTCTGGAGCTGGGCCGGCGCTATCTGGAAGCCACCCTGCGCCGCGATGTGGTGTTGTCATCCCCCGAGCAAACCCGGTTGTTCCTGAAGGCGCGGCTGCGTTCATACCAGCATGAAGTGTTCGCCTGCCTGTTTCTGGACAACCGGCACCGCGTCATCTGTTTCGAGGAGCTTTTTTACGGCACCATTGATGGCGCCAATATCTACCCCCGGGAAGTGGTAAAACGCGCTCTGCATCACAATGCAGCCGCGGTGATTTTCGCCCATAACCACCCCTCCGGCGTAGCGGAGCCGAGCCCGGCGGACCGGGCCATTACCCAGCGGCTGCGGGAAGCCCTGGGACTCATGGAGATACGGGTGCTGGATCATCTGGTTATCGGTGACAATGATGTGGTCAGTTTTGCCGAACGCGGTCTGATTTGACCGGCAAACCCGCGAGGGGGCCGTTGCAGCACTTGGTTCGGCCAAATATCAGACCTTGGCGGCACCAGATGTACCCGTTACAATGCGCGGCCTTTTTAACAACCCTACGTCTGTTTATTGGATGCCATTATTTATGTCGAGAGTCTGCCAAATCACGGGGAAAAAGCCGCAAGTCGGCCATACAGTTTCCCATGCCAACAACAAAACCAAGCGGCGTTTCCTGCCCAATCTGCATTCCCGGCGCTTTTGGGTGGCGGCGGAGAACCGCTGGATCCGTCTGCGCATCAGTCATCAGGGGCTGCGCACCATAGACAAGCTGGGCATAGATCGCGTCCTCGCGGACCTGCGCGCCCGCGGCGAAAAGGTCTGAGGGCAGCACGATGGCAAGCGGACGCGAAAAAATCAGGCTGGTTTCATCCGCCGGCACCGGTCATTTCTACACCACGACCAAGAACAAACGCACCATGCCCGACAAGCTCGAGATCAAGAAGTTTGACCCAGTGGTACGCAAGCATGTGGATTACAAGGAAGCCAAGATTAAGTAAACGCCGGTAACATCAACGTAGAAGCTATCTCAAAATTAGCGAGCGCAGGCGAGACAAGGCGAAAACGGGCGAGAAAGCGGAGTTGACACGCTAGTCAATGAGCATTTCGAGTCCGTTTTCAACGCCGGATCGGTAAGCGCAGCAATTTTGACACCGCTTCTAGTAAAAAACCCGCCTGATGGCGGGTTTTTTGTTCCCGGACTCAGGCCTGGGCGTACGCCGGCTGCAATGTATAGCCTCGCAACGTGCGCGCGAATTCTTCCAGGGCCTTGATACCAGTGGCCTCGGCGGCCTCGCACCAGGCGCGCAGGCCCTCCATCAGACTTTCTTTGGAGGCGGTACGCTCCTGCCAAAGCGACTGCAGGCGGCGGCGGAAGTCATAAGTCACTCCCAGTGCCGGATGCCGCGACAGCAGCGTCTCCAGGTGTTGTAGCCCCACCGCATCCACCATCCGCTCATGCCGCGACAGCAGACGCCGTCCGCGACGCAGCACGACGCGCGCGGCCAAATCCGCTCTGGCCCGTTCTTCTTTATAAACCGCGCCGATGACATCGCGCGCGTACTGCGCCATCACATGCATTTGATTCTCGACAATGGCCTGCACCGTCTCCAGGTCTATGTGCTGCTTGGCGCGATCAATCAGCGGCACCGGTGGCAGCTTTTGCACCCGCGCCAATCCGAGTGCCTCCATGATCCTGATGTAACACCAGCCCAGATCAACCTCATACCAACGCGAAGAAAAACGCGCGGAGCTGGCGAAGGCATGATGGTTGTTATGCAGTTCTTCGCCGCCGATAAAAATACCAAGGGGAATAATGTTGGTCGAGGCATCGGCGGACTCAAAATTGCGATACCCCCAGAAATGGCCGGCGCCATTGATTACCCCAGCCGCGAACAGCGGGATCCACATCATTTGCACCGCCCAGATAGTCAGCCCATACGCTCCGAACAGGCACAGGTTCAGCACCAGCATGGCAAAGATGCCATGCCACGAGCGCTTGCCATATACGTTACGTTCCAGCCAATCATCCGGAGTCTCGTGGCCAAATCGCGTCAGCGTATCCCGGTTGTGGGCCTCTAGCCGATACAGTTCCGCCCCTTGGGTCAGTACTTTCCTGATACCGAGCATGCGCGGACTATGGGGATCGTCCGGGGTCTCCACACGCGCATGGTGTTTGCGGTGAATGGCAACCCATTCGCGCGTGACAATACCCGTGGTCAGCCAGAGCCAAAAACGGAAACCATGACTGGCAATGGGATGCAACCGGATGGCGTGGTGCGCCTGATAGCGATGCAGAAAAATGGTGACTGAGGCAATGGTGACGTGGGTCAACGCCAGGGCCACAAGTACATAGGCCCAGAATGGCAGATCGGCAAACATCGGATTTTTCCTCAGGCGGGGGCTGCCGCCATACTAAACAATCCCAATACTCCCGGCCAATGGAGCGTACGCCCGCACTGCCGCTGACAACGCTTGCCAGAGCAGCGCCAACTATCCTATATAGTTGCGCCATGTCTGGCGAAACGCTCGCGGTACTCAATCATGTCTCGCGCAGCTATAGCCGGCGCCTGGCCGTGGATGACATGAGTTTCGAGATCCGCCGGGGCGAGGTGCTGGGACTGCTTGGGCCCAATGGCGCCGGCAAGACCTCCACCATGCACATGCTCTGTGGGGTACTGGCCCCGGGCGCCGGTCATATCACCATCGGCGGCCATGACATCATCGAATCCCCGCGACTGGCCAAGGCCAGCATCGGTTACCTGCCCGAACAACCACCCCTATACCCGGACCTGTCTGTGGACCAATACCTGGATTTTTGCGCCACCCTGCGGCGTATTCCCCGCGCCCAGCGTAACCGGGCACGGCACAAAGCAAAGGAGCGCTGTGGGCTGATGGACGTGGGGGCGCGTCTGATCGGAAATCTGTCCAAGGGTTACCAGCAACGCACCGGCATAGCCCAGGCCATCATCCACGACCCGGACCTGATCGTCCTGGATGAGCCCACGGTGGGCCTGGACCCGGCGCAGATCGTGGCCATACGCGCGCTGGTGCGCGAATTGGGCGCGACCCATGGTGTCCTGGTTTCCACCCACAACCTCTCGGAAGTGCGCAGCATCTGTGATCGGGTATTGATTATGGGCGCCGGTCGCCTGTTACTGGATCAACCCCTGGCCACAATGGAAACCGGCACCCTGGAAGAAAGATTCTTGCAGTTGACCCAGAGTGACGATCCATTCATGCACTCAGGACCAGTGTCATGATGGCGTTGCGCATTGCCGAGCATGAATTGCGCCGGCTGTTTCACGGCCCATTGGCGTGGCTGGTGCTGGCCATGGTGCAGTTTTTTGTCGCGCTGTTTTTCTTCGTCATGTTGTCGCGCTTCCTGGAACCCTCGGGTTGGGCCGGTGGTCGTGGCCTGTCCGGCAGCGTAGTCCCCGGTACATTTCGCCTGACCGCGAATATCCTGCTGCTAATTGCGCCGTTTCTGACCATGCGCCTGTTCAGCGAAGAACAACGCCTGGGGACGCTGCCGTTATTAATGACCGCGCCCATCTCGCTGTCTGAATTGGTGCTGGGCAAGTTCCTCGGTACCGTTGCCTTTCTGGGCATGGCAGTGGCGCTGACGTCGCTGATGCCGTTGTCGTTGCTGCTGGGCGCCAGTCTGGATCTGGGCCAGTTCGCCACCGGTGTGCTGGGTCTGATTCTGCTGCTGTCGGCGTTCGTGGCTATTGGGCTGTTTATTTCCACACTCACCTCGCAACCCGCGGCGGCGGCGGCCGGCACATTTGCCAGTTTGTTCATGCTCTGGATCATTGATATCGCAGGGCAAGGCGGCGGCGATCAGGCGGCGGCGATTTTCAGTTATCTGTCGCTGTTAAGGCACTACGAGAACCTGCTGGACGGATTCCTGCGATCCGTGGATGTGATCTACTACCTGCTTCTGATCATCGCATTTCTGGCCCTGAGTATCTGGCGTCTGGACGCCATGCGCAGTAATCCGTGAACCCAATGGACAGAAGCAAATTACTGCCGCCCGATGCGCGCGCGCATCTGGCGTCCGCGGCAACTGCCTTGCTGATCGTGCTGTTGTTGGCGCTGCTGGCCTGGCTCAGCAATCGCTATACCTTCGAGTCGGACTGGACCAGTGCCGGACGGCACACACTGTCACCGGTCAGTATTGAGTTGCTGGGCAAACTGTCCGGGCCATTGACGATTACCGCCTACGCGCGGGAGGAGCCTGAACTGCGTGATGTGGTGCGACGGGTTGTTGATCGTTATCGGCGCTACAAACCGGATATCAACCTGCAGTTCGTCAATCCTGATGTGGTACCGGATGAAGTGCGCAGACTGGGCATCACGATAAACGGTGAACTGGTGCTGAGATACCAGGAACGCGTGGAGCATGTGCGCTCCGCCAACGAACAGGAGTTCGCCAACGCGTTGCAGCGGATGTTGCGCGACACCGAACGCTGGCTCGCCTTTGTGGAAGGGCATGGGGAACGCAGCCCAGTCGGTAAAGCCAATCATGACCTCGGAGTGTGGGCGCAGCAACTGAAACAACGCGGCTACCATTTTCAGCCGGTAAATCTGGCCGGCACTGGCGAGGTACCCAACAACACCTCTGTGCTGATCGTGGCCGGCCCACAGGTACCCTTTCTGCCCGGTGAAGTGGACATCATCCTGAATTACCTGGATCAGGGCGGCAGTTTGCTCTGGCTCAAGGATATAGGCGCGACCCAGGGACTGGATGCCCTGGCCGGTCAACTGGGGATCAGCTTTCCCGCTGGCACGGTCATTGATAGCGCCGGACAACTGCTCGGTCTGAACGATCCCACCATAGCTCTGGTGACCGCATCACTTTATGGAACCCATCCGGCGTTAAAGGATTTCTCCCTGACCACATTTCTGCCCAGCGCCGGGGCGATTCAGCCGCAATCCGGCTCCACCTGGACATGGACACCGCTGCTTGGCACGGGTAATCACGCCTGGCTGGAGTCTGGTCCTTTGCAGGGAGAGGTGCAACCGGACGCCGCCGATTTACCAGGCCCATTGACCTTGGGCGGTGCACTGACCAGACCAAAACCTGAGTCTTCCGAATTGAAAGCTACTGAGCAACGGGTGGTAGTTATTGCTGATGGTGATTTTCTCTCAAATACTTATGTTTCCAACAGCGCCAACTTTGATCTGGGTCTGCGCCTGATCAACTGGCTCAGCAAGGACGAAAGTTTGCTTTCTCTCCCGGCGCGCACCGCCGGCGATACCCAACTGCAAATGAACTCCACTTTGCTGGGCGCACTGGGGATCTTTTTCTTCCTGGCATTGCCGCTGCTGTTCCTGGGCACCGGCATTGCCGTGTGGTGGCGCCGCAGCCGGCTCTGATCCCAACCTTGCGCCGACGCCTCGCCTTAAATCTGAGCCTAGCCCTGATCATCGGAGGTTTGGCAGTAGTCGTTTACTTTGTCCCGCCGGGCCAGGTCGCCGAGCAAGCAAAAACTCTGGTTCCGGCGCCCGCGCCGGACATCCACACCATTCAGGTTGAGCGCCATGGGAAATTGCGGCTTCTGTTCCAGCGTGAGGACAACGACTGGATGCTGCGCGTCCCGGTGGTCGCTCCGGCCCATCCACGCCGCATCCGGGATTTACTGACGCTGCCGTCGCTACCTGTCCACGCCAGTCTGGATATAAAGGCTGATGAACTGCCGCGTTTCAATCTGGATCCGCCGCTGGCGGTATTACGGCTGGACGATTACCTGTTTGAGTTTGGCGGCACCGACGGTCTGGATGAAGGACGTTATGTCCGGCACCAGCAGCAGGTACATCTGGTGCCGGATAATGTTTACCCGCAGTTGACCCAGGGCGCGGGATTTTTTATTGATCCGCGCCTGTTGAAGGAGGGTCTGCGCCCAACCCGCATCGCGGCGCCACATCGGATGCTGTGGCGCGAAAATAACGCCTGGCACAGCGAGCCCGCGCCGTCTGCCGGGGAACCGGCTGCGGATGCCATCGCCACGGCCTGGGAATCCGCGCAAGCATTGAGCGTGAGTCTCGGCGCCGACGCCCCTGGCGGACAACGCATCACACTTACGTTTGCCGGCGAGATCACCATTGAATTCGACTTTGTGGAACAAGACGGACGACCAACACTGCTGCGCCGGGATCTGAATCTGAGCTACAACCTGGATCCGGAACAGGTCAGATCACTAATGCTGCCGGCGGGCGCGGACACCGCGATCCCGGCAACAGAGTAAGCGTCGCAATCCATGCCTGAATTACCCGAGGTGGAAACCGCGCGGCGCGGGATCCTGCGTGTGATCCGCGGACAGTCCGTTGAGCGAGTGGTGGTGCGTGATGCCCGGCTGCGCTGGCGGGTTCCCGTCGGTCTGGCCGCGGCCCTGACCGGGCAACGGGTGCAAACCGTGGATCGGCGCGGAAAGTATTTAATCTTCCGCACCGCAGCGGGCGCCATGCTGTTGCATTTGGGCATGTCCGGCAGTTTGCGGTTTGTGCCGGCGGATCAGGCGCCGGAGAAACACGACCATATTGATTATGTCTTCACGACCGGCATGGCGCTGCGATTTCGCGATCCACGCCGGTTTGGCTCAGTACACTGGACCAAATCTGATCCGTTGCAACACAAGTTGCTCCGGCATTTGGGACCGGAGCCATTGGCAAAGGATTTTTCCGGGGCCTATTTGTTGCAGCGCGCCGCTGGCCGCCGGCAAGCTATCAAGACCTTCATCATGGACAGCCGCATCGTTGTCGGCGTGGGAAACATCTATGCCAGTGAAGCCCTGTTCGGCGCGGGGATCCATCCCGGTCGCGCCGTCGGTCGCATCAGCCCGGAGCGCTTTGAAGCACTGGCAAAATCCATTCGCCGCGTATTGAGCGCCGCGATCCGCAAAGGCGGCACCACGTTGCAGGATTTTGTAAATGCGGCGGGCGAACCTGGTTACTTCAGCGTCAAGCTCAAAGTGTATGACCGGGAGGGACAACCTTGCCGGAAGTGTGGAGCCGCGGTACGCATGATGCGCTCTGGCCAACGCTCAACTTTTTATTGCCCCGTCTGCCAACATTGACAGCGCGGGCAATACCCACTCAATGTTCTTCAATCTGACCGGTGTACTGGGTGCGATAACGCTGACCCAACTTTTCCGCTTTTATTAACGGCCCCACATCCAGCAGCTCCCGGATTTTGTTCAGGGCGCGCAGCACCTTGGGCTCTCCAGCCAGTGCCGCGGTATATAGCCAGGCATAACCCAGAACCGGGTCCCGTTCCACGCCATCGCCCTTCATGTAACACAGACCCAACTGATACTGAGCCTGGGTCTGCCCCTGCTGCGCGGCTTTCAGATACCACTTGCACGCCAGGCCGGCGTCCTTCGTAGTGCCTTCGCCCTTGGCACAGGCCCGGCCCATGCGATATTGCGCCCGGGCGTACCCTGCTTCGGCGGCTTCCAGGAACCAATGAACCGCTTCCACCGGCTCCTCCGTCACGCCCAGTCCTTCCGAATACATGCGCCCGATTTGATAGCGGGCTTTTGCATAATCATGGAATGAGGATTTCAGAAACCAGTTCATGGCCTCCACCGCGCTTTGCTCGACGCCACGCCCTTCCAGATAGCACATACCGAGTTCGTATTGAGCGCGGGCGTATTCCTGATTTGCCGCCTTGCGGTACCAGCGCGCGGCGCTGGCCTCATCCATGGGGACACCGTGACCGCTGGCGTACATGTGGCCGAGATTGAATTGCGCCTTGCCATAATCCTGCTCGGCGGCGCGGCGGAACCATTCCACGGCGGCAACATCATTGGATTTGACGCCCAAACCCCTGGCAAACATCTCACCCAGATTTACTTGCGCATGGGGATTCCCCTGCTCCGCGGCGCGCGAGTACCAGTACGTGGCACGGGCATAATCCTGCTCCGTGCCAAGACCCTCAGCGCACATGTAACCAAGATTGAATATGGCGGTGACATGACCAAATTCGGCGGCGCGCAGGTAATATTTGTAGGCCTTGCGCACATTCGTTTTCTGACCGGTGCCGGTTTGCGCACTCCAGCCCATCTCCGCGATGGCGTCGGCATTGTTAGCGGCGGCAGCCTGGCGCAGCCATTGGAAGGCCTTGTCAAAATCCTGATCCAGACCGATGCCATGGAGATATTTTGAACCGATGCGCGCCTGGGCCTCAACGGAACCCTGCTGGGCCGCGGCCAGATACCAATGGGCGGCCAAACCCATGTCGCGGGCAACGCCATAGCCAGCGTCGTAATGTCCGGCCAGAGTCAACTGCGCATTACGGTCGCCGCTGCGCGCCTGACCCAGCAGGAAGGTAATTTCGGTATTCTCGTCTTTTACCTTTGGAGAAGATCTGGAACCCAATCTGGCTTCCTCAGTCTAGTACCATAACCAGTATGCCCTGTTTTTACCCATTTGCGCTTCCCCCGGCGTCGCGCTCGTCCGCCAAATTGCAACGCCTATCGCCATGTTGAGCTACCGCCACGGCTTCCATGCCGGCAATTTCGCTGAAGTGCATAAACACATTGTATTAATCATGCTGCTGGAACACCTGTGCAGGAAACCTGCGCCATTTTGCTATGTGGACACCCACGCCGGGGCGGGAAGTTATGACTTGCAGTCCGTCTTTGCGCAAAAAAACCGTGAATTTGAATCCGGCTATGCGCGGGTGGCAATCCAAACCGGACCGCCGGCGGCGGTCCAGCGCTATCTGGAACTTGCGTCACAGGCCGGGACACCGGACCCGGATCGGCCCGCTCTGTTGCGACACTACCCGGGATCGCCACGGCTGGCCCAGGCGCTATTGCGATCAGGGGATCGCATGATCCTCTCAGAGCTACACAACACCGAAGTACCGCTGCTGCGTGAGCTGTTTCGCAACGATCCGCGCGTGGCCGTACATCACCGGGATGGTTACGAGGCCCTGCCCGGAATGGTGCCGCCCAAAGAACGTCGCGGGCTGGTATTGCTCGACCCATCCTACGAACTGGGCGATGAATTTATCCGCACCACGGAGGCGTTACTTACCGCCTGGCACAAGTGGCCCACCGGAATGTATCTGGTGTGGTACCCGCTGCACCGCAATCAGCCGGTGGATGCCTTCCAGCGCAAGCTGGTGCAGGGTGGATTGCGTAAGGTACTGATGAGCGAATTGCATGTCGGGAACAGCGATGCGCCAAATCGGCTCGCCGGATCGGGTCTGTTAATCGTGAACCCGCCCTGGCAGTTCGAGGAGAAATTGGGGCCACTTTCGCGCTGGCTGGAGCTGGCCCTGGCGCGGGGAGAACATGCGCCTTTTCAGGTTAATTGGCTGATTCCTGAGTGATCCAGGAGTGACCCGCGGAGGTGCGAGAAGCGCGCCTTGGCCCATGCCCAAGTACTGTGGACAAAGCACCGAAACATAAAAACCCTTGCATTCCTGCCCGGTTGTTGCTCAAACTACGCGCCGTTGCAAGCTTGTAGGGACACTTCAGTAGCGCCGCTAGGTGATTTTCTCTGTGTTGCCCCTCAGTTATGCACACTACACTTTTCTAAAATTTTATTGAGGATGGCAGCATGGCTAAAGGTACAGTGAAATGGTTTAACGAATCCAAAGGATACGGCTTTATTACGCCTTCCGATGGCAGCCCGGATGTATTTGTGCATTTCTCCACCATCAACGGCACCGGCTTTCGCACTTTGAAAGAAGGACAGGCGGTGGATTTCGAGTCTGAAAAAGGCCCGAAGGGAATGCAGGCAACTCGGGTTTCCGTCGCGAACTAAGCGGATTCCTGTTTTTATTAAACAAACCCCGCTTCCGCGGGGTTTGTTTTTTCTGCCACGACCGCAGCCGCCAAATAGCAACCCGCCGCCAGTCCAGACCCCGCAAAAATCATGGCCATGACCATTACCTGGTAGCGCACCGCCAGCAACGGATCCACGCCGGACAGTATCTGCCCGGTCATCATGCCGGGTAGAGAGACAATCCCCACGGCCAGCAGAGAATTCACGCTGGGCAGCAATGCCGCCCCCATGGCGACATTGCGCGCCGACAGAATCGGCATATCCCGGCTCCGTTCCGCGACAAAACGCTCCGCGGCCAGACTCACTGTGTTCATGCTGTTTGCCAGCACCATACCGGCCAGGGGAATAACCACCTGGGGTTCGTACCAACGTCCGACACGCAGCACGAACTCAGTCATCATGAATAGCACCGGCAGAGAGCCGACGCCGACGGCCAATACGCACCGGCGCAGCACACCGGGGCGACTGCGCAACGGTCGCGCCGCAATCCACCCCGCGGCCAGTAACATCAACATTAGTGCTGCGCCCACGACCACGGCATCATCGCTGCTCAACAGCCAGGTCAGCACATAGCCAATGGCGATCAACTGCACCGCCATGCGCGCCAGCGCCTGAACACTCTCGCCAACACCCAATGACCAGCGCCACAGCAGCAGCAACACCCCCAGCGCGGGAAGCAACGCTATCAGAAGCTGCGGCACGGGGATCACACTGACGGAAGCACCCATAGAATTCTCCTCCGGGTCTTGGTGGTGAAATTCATGCTAGCGGTATACGACAACCCGCCAGCACCTACAATGCGCGGAGCCATCTGGCCCGACCTGGCAACTCAAGATAGCTACATTGATGTCCCCTGAACCAGAAATCTCTTCACCCATCCATACACCGGCATTTCGCCGCTTTGCCCTGGGTCGTTTGTGCGAAAGCATTTCCGGTCAAATGCTGGCGGTGGCCGTGGGTTGGCAGATATACCATCTCACCGGGCGACCCCTGGACCTGGGCCTGGTCGGACTGGCCCTGTTCCTGCCGTCCGTATGTCTGGCGTTGCTGACCGGGCATGCCGCCGACCGCTACGACCGGCGTTGGATCCTGGCATTGTCCGCGGCGCTGGATGCGGTGGCGGTATTGCTATTGCTGCTATTAAACCTGGCGGGAAATCGGGAAACAAAGTGGATATTCCTGGTGCTGACACTGATTGGCGCCGCGCGCGCCTTTCAGTCACCGGCCAGCTTTGCCATCCTGCCGAATCTGGTGACGCCCCGACAATTTCCCGCCGCGGCGGCGTGGGTTTCCACTCTGTGGCAAGCCGCTGCCATTGTCGGTCCGGCCTTGGGCGGTGTGCTGTACCTGCTTGGACCGACGGCGGTGTTCAGCACGTGCATTTTCATGTCGCTGCTCTCCGTCATCTGTTTCCTGTGGCTGCCCATTGGTACCGGCCCAAGACTTCTTGGCGCCATGACCCGGGACAGTTTGCTGGCGGGCATCCGTTTTATTCGCGCACACCCTTTGGTGTTGGGCGCCATCTCTTTGGATTTGTTTGCGGTTCTGCTGGGCGGCGCCACCGCGCTGTTGCCGGTGTATGCCCGCGATATTCTGGAAGTGGGGCCGGCGGGACTGGGCCTGTTGCGCAGCGCACCGGCGGTGGGGGCGTTGATTCTGGGCCTGTATTTGTTGCGCTTCCCTATTCGCCGACATGCAGGGCGCACTTTACTGATTACCGTCGCCATCTTTGGCCTGGCCACCATCGGCTTCGGCCTGTCCCGCACATTGTGGTTCTCATTGCTGATGCTGGCGGTGTTGGGTGCCGCGGATATGGTGAGCGTGGTGATCCGGCGCGTCCTGGTACAACTGGCCACGCCGGATGCCATGCGCGGGCGCGTCAGCGCCACGGAGTCGGTGTTTATCGGCGCGTCAAATGAACTGGGTGAATTTGAGCCAGGGGTTGCCGCTGCTTTATTCGGCGTGGTACCAGCGGTGGTGCTGGGCGGCGTCGGATCCCTGGTGGTGGTCACGGTGTGGGCGTGGAAGTTTCCGGCGTTGCGGCGCGCGGATCGGCTGGATGGTTCGGTGGCGGCGCTGCATTAGCGTCGGCATCAATCGGAATCGGTGGCTGTGGCTGAGTCCTCGACACCGATGAGCGCATGAATCGGTTCCGGCAATTGGGTAGTGGCGCCGGTAGTGTTGTATCCAGCGCTGGCGGCATGTTCATTTATAGCGTGGACCCGTGTCTCTGTCAGCGGGTGCGTACTCAAAAACTGTGGCGCCGCGACACCGGGAACCTCCGCGGCGGGAAGCAGCAGGGTGCGGAAAAAGGCATCGGCGCCGCCGGTGTGACCATAGAGCGCGGCGACCGCCACTACCGCGTCCGCATCAGCGTCGCGCTCCTGGTCCCGGG
>JAYUHG010000323.1:0-3348 GCA_043767195.1 Gammaproteobacteria bacterium
AAATTTATTAGCAGTGGCTACGGCGTAGTGGGCAATGGCCGCACCGCAGAAAAACTGCGCGTGCTGGAACAAGAATTCGGCACGGCATTTTGCGGCATAGCCGGTGATGCCACCGACAGCACAGTGCTGGAGCGGCTGTTTGCCGCAGCAATCGAACGCTTTGGCCAGCCAGCCGACATCGTCGTGGCCAACGCCGGGCGCGGTCTGGGCGGATCAGTCAAGAATGCAGATTTGTTCAAGTTCGAAGAAATACTCAAACTCAACGTCACCGCAACGCTGGCACTGCTGCAAAAATCGGCACAGAAAATGGTCGATCAGCAGCAAACCCGTTACCCCAAACAGGCTGCGGATATCGTCATCATCGGCTCGGTAGTGGGGCGGCACATCTCGCCATTCAGCGCGGTATATGGTGCCACCAAGTTCGCCGTTCATGCACTGGCCGAAGGGCTGCGGCGCGAGGTGGGGCACAAAGGCATACGTGTATCGCTGGTGGAACCGGGCATCGTCATCAGCGGGTTTCAGGATGGCGCGGGCTACAGTGATGAGATGGTGCAAAACTTCGAAAACAAATTCGGCCCCCTGCTGCAAGGTGAAGATGTGGCAAATGCAATCCACTACATCGTGTCTCAGCCGCCACATGTTCATATCAGCGACATCATGATTCGCCCTACACGCCAGGATTATCCTTGATCGACGACGGTCTGCGAGGAATCATCGAGACTGACGCTATTGATTTTTATGTTTTACGTCTTATTGAGCCGCCGCTGGTAGTCTGTTTGCCGCCCTTGAGCAGACCGGTATCGAAGCCAAACACGCTGCCTGCCCAGATGAACATCACCCACACCAGAAGGCCAAACGGCAGATAGCCAAAATAACCCAGCAACGGCATTTCGGCGAAGAGGTGAATGACGTTGATATAAGGCACGTCGTACATCCAGTAATTAGGGTTGGTGACGGGCAGCGGATTGGAATGTGTGCTGCCCCAGTTCCAGAGCTCCCAAAAAAAACCGTTGAATAGGGACGACAAGGCCATCAGGATCATCGGTCCCCAGTTGCCTTGCGCCATGTCGCTGAACGGCGTGGGTATGTCTAGGCGAATCAAGGTTCCGGCGAATACCGCCAGCGTGCCGACCCACAATGCCCAGAAAAACGGGTAAGGGAAAAACACCATCGCCACGATCAGGGCAAGCCCTCCCCACAGCAGCAATCCGCCCGGCAACGCAAGCGGGGGGCCGTTGGCGTAACGGGCGGCGAATTTCGGAAAAGTATTGAGCAAGGTGTACCACTCGAAGATCGCCGGCCACACCGTGGTGTAGGCGATCAGGAACAGGGCCACGATCGTGCCATGGCTCAATTCCGGCAGGGTGCTGTTGGGGTAGTACCAGTTGCCGAGCGCGAAATAATTGTAGTACTCGAAGAAAAACCAGCCGATCATCGAAACCAGCGCACTGATGAGGAAGGTCTTGGTTCTGCAAGCCAGCAGGGAGTAGCCGCCGCTGCGCCGGTAAACAATTCCGTCCAGCATCAGGATGAACCCCCACCACAACGGGGTGAAAGCGTAGTACACCAAATCGCCGAAAGGCGTCACCCGCGCCCACATCAACCACCAGAAAAATCCCGTCAGCACGGCGCCGATCCAGAACCATACAGGTAGCGGGGCCGGATCCGGTAGCGGACCGGGAGTCATCTGCTTGAAGCCAAACCATTGCGGAAACAGCAGCAACAGCGCAATCGCCGCCTCGGCCAGCAGAACGACGATGAATACTGCCAGATTGAAACCCGGAGGGTCTTGGACAAATACTGGCGGGAACACGCCGAAGCCCGGCGGCAGATGGGTTTCCGGGTAGGCGAACCACGACGCCGCGAGCGGCAGCAAAATCAGTAATAACAGCGGCCAGATCAAACTTCGTTGGAACGGCATGGAATCCTCCTTTTATAGCGTTGCAAAAGCTGTCCCCTAATGCGCTTTAAAGGTGCCCTTTACGTTTCTTGCCGCAGGTCACGCTGTTTGCGGGTTCGCTTGTTCTCATACATGCGCGTATCGGCGATATGTTTGAGATTAGCCAGCGTGGAACTCTCATGCAGATGGGCGGAACCGGCGCTGACCCCGGCGAATTCGAAGCCCAGGGTACGCATGTCGCCAATCGTGTCGGCCAGCATGCACCCGATCCATTCCAGATCGCCGCTGGGACAGGTGATCGCGAATTCATCGCCGCCGACACGATAGAGATTAGCTCTCTTGCTCAGGGACGCGGCCAGCAGTTGGGAAAAGCTGCGTAACAATTCATCGCCGCGCACATGCCCAAACTGATCGTTGTAATACTTGAGATGATCCAGATCGAGAAAAGTCAGGGTGCCATTCCGTGGCAGACGACCCAGCTCGATATCCAGCGCAAAGCGGTTGGACAAGCCGGTCAGTGGATCGGTGTGGGCAATGTGGTTGCTATGCTCGAGTTGCGTCAACACCTGTTCTTTCTCGCGATGCAACTGCGCGAACTGATAGGAAAGCACCAGTGCCAGCAATATCACCTCTACCGCCACCGCGAATAGGCCGACATGCTCGATATACACGGTGTAAAGGCCGGCCAAGTGCGTCTGAGAAATGGCCACCGCGCCCAGCACAAAAAACGCCGCGATGGCAACCAGGTAAAGCCGCGCCGAGACATTGCCCTGACGTGCCCGTATGACACCCGCCGTCAGGCCATAGGCCAGAAATAGGCCGACACCGTACCGCGCCAGCTCCAGGGACCAGTTTGGTCGCAAGGCGGCAAGCAGGATAAAGATTCCCAACAGGGCAAGCATGGCGGTGCCGGCACGATGCAAGGCCGGATGACTGTCGCGGCGAATCTCCAGCAAGGCTCTTACGAACAGGATATAGGCGCAGTTGGAAAGCAGGATGGGCACGCTGACCAGATAAATCCAGTGCATGCCGAACAATTCCGGAAACACCAGCAGGGCGCTGCCGTTGAAGAGAATATTGCCGAGTATGAACAGCGCGTACAGGCCTTCGGCCGCGCGTCTGCGCGCCAGTGCCAGCGCTGCGTAGTAGATACCCAGTCCCAGAAACACGCCGAGACCAATCAATACCAGCGCATTGCCTGGCTTTATGGACCGCCGGTAGTCCGCGAGACTGTCCAGATACGGTTCCGGCTGCGCGAGAAAAAAGGGCGAAGCCAGTTCGCTGATCAGCCGGTAGCGCCCGGCCGACAGTTCCAATTCGCGGCCATGACGCAGGAAGAACGGGTTTTCCGCACGACTTTGAATGCCGCCTTCAAGGGAGGCAACGAAACGATTATTTTCATCGAACACGAAATGGCGGAAGCGCCCAATGGTACTTGTATTCTTGAA
>JAYUHG010000324.1:0-3343 GCA_043767195.1 Gammaproteobacteria bacterium
TCGTCTCCGGCATGAACCAGATGGGTTGTGACCGTCAATAAAAGAAACAGGCAAATTCGGAAGACAAGCGCGACAGGTGGTTTCATAGGCCTCGTTGAAAAACTGTTAACGGTAATATCCAGCGGAACCGCGGTATTATGACTCAATCACACCCCGGACAGTTCATTGGCCAGGAAAAAAGAAAGGCGCACCATTTGGTGCGCCTTTCCGTAACAAAGTTACGACTGAAACGAGTGACTTACCAGAGGATAAACGCACCCACCGAGAAGCTCTCTGCATCATTGGCCAGGAAGTCCGAGTTGTGCTCATTGTACTCGGCAATGACCTTCAGCCAGGAGTTGACGTCATGATAGACGCCCACAGTCCACAGCTCGTTGTCAATGTCCGGCGCGCCAGCGGCATTGTCGTCCTGGGCGGAAAAGCCCCAGCTCAAACCGACCTTGGTCTTGCCGTTGAAGGTGTAGCTGCCCTGGATGTAACCGCCATCATTGTCGGCCTCATCGCAGTTGGTCAGTGAACAGGCGGAACCATCACCGGTGTTCGGACCCAAATTGAACAACAGGGTGCCCAGCGCCTCGCCGTCGTAGTAGCTGCCCACGATGTTGAAGCCGCCGAACTTCAGGTCAGCGCCCAAATTCCAACCGAAGGACTCTATATCGCCAGTACCGCCAGCGGCGCTGGAGGTGATTTCCTGCTCCTGCCACAGCAATCCGAACCATGCATTGAAACTGCCGCCTTCAAAGGCATGGGTATAGGACGCTTCTGACTGGAATTGAGGAGTGTCCGTCTCAGCCCCGGTGCCTGCAATCCCTTCCTGCGGATCAAAGATACCGACTTCAAGATTGAAGCCGTTGATATCCGGGGTCTTGTAGGTGAAGCGCGTACGGAAATCCGGGTAGACATAGCCAAAGCCGATACGACCCAAGCCCGTGCCGCCGCCGTCAGGACCCCCGAGGGCGCCCATGCCGAACAACGTCATGTCCTTCAGGATCGCCTGGCGTTGGAACAATGACAACGTACGACCAGCACTGACCGTGCCGAAATCGCCGCTGACATTGAAGAACACTTCGCGCATGTCAATGAAGCCGCCGCCTGCGCCCGGAGTGCCGGACTTGTTCAGACGTGAACTCTTCGGTGAGGAAGAATCCGGAGCGAATGTGATCTGCGCTGTACCTTTCAGGCCGCCGATCTCAGGGCTCTTGGCCGTCAAGGTGTGGAACGCCGGCAGCAAGCCTTCGTTCAAGTGGGAGCTGTCTTCACTGCCACCCGCATGAAACTCAAAATCGCTCTGGGTATAAAACAGGTTTACAAACCCGCCGTAACTCACTTCCCAGCCGTTGTCACCGCCGAGCACGATTGCGGCATTGGCGGGAGCGCACAGGGCGCCTGCCAAAGCAGCGGTGCCGATTGCGGCTGCCAGCTTGGTTCTTTTAATTAGCTTCATCATTTCCTCCTAACCGTTATTTAATAAGATAAAACTTAAGCTCTAGAGTTTAAATTCGACCTCCCCAGCCCCTCGTCTCGCCTGACAAAATCCGTTGTTCGGCAAGTACCCCATAAGCACCAGAGGCAGAATCCCGCGCCACATCAGCGCACAGGTGGAGCGGAAATTACTACATATTCATAGGGTCCGCAATACTTCGGTACGAATTAGCAACACAACGCTGAAAACTGCGTCAAATGATGTTTTTGTACAACAGCCCCAATTTCCAGCCAGCGCGAGCGGCGATAAACTCTTCTCCACTTCTGATCAGTACTCCAGAATAAACATCATATTCATCCGCCATCTAACTGTATTTACAGCCCAAATACCCGGCCATCTACCCTCCCCCACGCTGGAAAACCTGGTCAAGGCGGGAGAGAAATCCGGCCCATTCCTCATCGCTGAATCCTGTGGATTCCAGCGTCAAGGACACTGACGGCAGCGTTAAGACCCCTAAGTGAAAAGATTTTTCAGCTGAAATATCAATACTGGTTCGGCGCGATCCTTAACCACCCGCCACCGGCGGCCAGGCGGCGAGAACATCTCCGTCCCGCAAACTATGCGAATCACGTTCCGCGCTATTCAGATAAACCCCATTCAGTAACACCAGGTGGGCACGTTCCAGTGGCACGTTGAAACGCAGCAGTACGGCGTGGGCGGATGTGCCGGGATCAATCTCAGCGCTAATCATATTGTCATGGGCGCCGGCCGGCAGGTATTTGCCGAGCCCGGCGTAGAGTTTGAAAGTAATACGCATAGGTAATGTGAGGGGATGTAAAAAATTCAGTGGCGCCAAAAATCCAACCACCGGTGTCTCAGTGGCGGGGAAATCAGGCGAGAACGCCGGCGTTGTGCCCCACCGCCTGCGTACAGCCGAGATAGGCCTCCATGATACGCGTTGGATCCTTCAGCAGTTTTTCCTTCCACTTGCCCAGGCGTACCCGGGTCTGGATCAGACCACGCAGCACACCCACATGTTCCGTGAGTCCCAGGGCTTGCGCGCCAACCAAGTGGTCTCCTTCGAATTGCAGACTCAGATAACGATAGCGTTCCGCGTCGTGTAACTCGGCACTCTCACCACCGGGGACACCCATCCACAATCCATAGGAAGTGGAAATCAAACCCATGGTATCCAGCACGTTCATATTCACACTGCCCTGGTGCCGGGCATGTTTGCCGGCCATATTCGCCGCTGCGATACGGCCATGATCGGCAGCCGTGGGCTGAATCGCCTGCACCGTATATTCACCGGTGGAGAAATCCCGGCCCTGGCAAACATCACCGGCGGCATAAATATCTGGATGGCTGCTTTGCAGACGGTCATTGACCTTGACGCCGAAATCCGTCTCGATCCCGCTGCCTTTGAGGAAATCAATATTGGCGCGCACCCCGGTGGCGGAAATAACCACGTCGGCATCCAGCACTTTGCCATTGTTCAATTTCACCTTGAGCGCCGAACCTGCCTTCTCAATGCTTTCCACGCGCGTGGAGGTGTGGACACTTACCCCTTTGGCTTCACACCATTTCTTGATCAATCCACCGCAGGCCTGGTTCATCATGCGCGGCACCATGCGATCACCCATTTCAATGACCGTGAGCTTCACACCGCGCAACGCCAATGCTTCGAGGATGATGCAACCTATGAATCCTGCGCCCATTAACACCACACGACTGCCCTTGTTGGCGCGCCCCGCGATACCGCGACCATCCGCCAGGGTCCAACAGGAATAAATACCATCCAGGTCCATGCCGGGGATGGGCGGGCGAATGGGATACGATCCGGTGGCAATGAGTAACTTGTCGAACTTGAGGCTGTTGCCGCTATCGAGCTTGAGCGACTTCTTTGCGGCATCCACCGCG
>JAYUHG010000325.1:0-3331 GCA_043767195.1 Gammaproteobacteria bacterium
CGCGGCGAGATCGCCTACGGTGCGTCTTTCATTGAATGGTTTGCCGAAGAAGGCAAACGCATTTACGGCGACACCATCCCGCAGCACATGCACAACCGGCGCATCGTCGTCACCAAGGAACCAGTGGGTGTGTGCGCCGCTATTACGCCGTGGAATTTCCCCTCGGCCATGATCACACGCAAATGCGCGCCGGCCCTGGCCGCGGGTTGTACCACGGTGGTGAAGCCGGCGGCGGAGACGCCGTTTTCCGCCCTGGCGCTGGCGGTATTAGCGGAGCGAGCCGGGGTACCCAAAGGTGTATTCAATGTGATCACCGGCAGGGCCGTGGAAGTGGGCGCGGAACTGACCTCCAATCCGGTGGTGCGCAAGCTGAGCTTTACCGGTTCCACCGAGATCGGTTCGTTGTTAATGGCCCAGTGCGCCCCCACGGTGAAAAAACTTTCCATGGAACTGGGTGGCAACGCCCCCTTCATTGTCTTCGATGACGCGGATCTGGATGCCGCGGTCGCCGGCGCCATGGCCTCCAAATATCGCAACAGCGGCCAGACCTGTGTTTGCGCCAATCGCATGTTGGTGCAGGATGGCATCTATGACGAATTTGTACGCCGCCTCGCCGTCGCCGTGCAGAATCAGTTGCGCGTGGGCAATGGTATGGAAGAAGGCGTGTCCCAGGGGCCACTCATTAATATGGCGGCGGTGGAAAAGGTGGAGCAGCACATCCAGGATGCCGTGGGCAAAGGCGCACGCATCGTGACCGGTGGCAAGCGCCACACACTTGGCGGCACATTCTTCGAGCCGACCATTCTCGCGGATGTCACCGCCAACATGGCCGTGGCCAAGGAAGAAACCTTCGGCCCCCTGGCCCCGGTATTCAAATTCAAGACCGAGGACGAAGCCATCCAAATGGCCAACGACACCGAGTTCGGTCTGGCCGCCTATTTCTTCACCCGCGATCTGGGCCGCACCTGGCGCGTGGGCGAAGCGCTGGAATATGGCATGGTGTGTGTCAATAGCGGCAACCTGTCTACGGAAGTGGCGCCCTTCGGCGGCATGAAACACTCGGGCTTTGGCCGCGAAGGAACGAAGTACGGGATCGAGGAGTACCTTGAGATGAAGTATTGGTGTGTGGGGGAGATTGAAAAGAAATAAAAACGTATCTCGTCGGTCGTTAAGCGTGAAACGTGAAAGAGAGCCTGGTCAATTTGTTCTGTGTTCAACGAGATACGCTTCACGTTTCACGAGATACTACTTTCGAGCAGGAGCACATTAAATGATTACGAATGCCGAACTTCACAAACGCCGCGAAGCCTCCATCGTCCGTGGCGTCACCAACATTCTGTCCGTGTATGCGGATCGGGCGCTGAACGCGGAAATTTGGGATGTGGAAGGCAAGCGTTACATTGATTTCGCCAGCGGCATTGCGGTGGTCAATACTGGCCACAATCATCCGCGGGTCAAGGCGGCGGTGGAGGCGCAGTTACAGAAATTCAGTCACACCTGCTTTCAGGTCACGCCCTATGAAAACTATGTGGCGTTGGCGGAGAAACTGAATGCCATTGTGCCGGGGAGTGAGCCGAAGAAAACGCTGTTGCTGACCACTGGCGCGGAAGCGGTGGAGAACGCGGTGAAGATTGCGCGCTTTGCCACCGGTCGCCCGGGCATCATTGCTTTCAGCGGCGCGTTTCATGGCCGCACCATGATGGGCATGGCGCTCACCGGCAAGGTGGCGCCGTACAAGGTCGGCTTCGGGCCGTTCCCCGCTGATATTTATCACGCGCCGTTCCCCATCAGTTATCACGGCGTCTCCGTTGCGGACGCGCTCAAGGCGCTGGATCACCTGTTCAAGTCCGAGATCGATCCGGCGCGGGTGGCGGCCATGATCATCGAGCCGGTGCTGGGTGAGGGCGGGTTCTACATCGCGCCGCCGGAGTATCTGCAGGCGCTGCGCAAGTTGTGCGATGAGCATGGCATTGTGTTCATTGCCGATGAGATTCAGACCGGATTCGGGCGCACCGGCAAAATGTTTGCCATTGAACATGCCGGTGTCGAGCCGGATATGGTGACACTGGCGAAAAGTCTGGCGGGTGGATTCCCGTTATCCGCGGTCACCGGCAAGACGAAGTTCATGGATGCCCCGAATCCCGGTGGCTTGGGCGGCACCTATGCCGGTTCGCCCATTGCCTGCGCCGCGGCACTGGCCGCCATAGATGTGATTGAAAATGAGAAACTGGCGGACCGCGCCAATCAGATCGGTGAGCTGATCCGCGGTCGCGTGAAAACCATGGCAACGAAACTCAAGTGCATCGGTGATATCCGCGGCCTGGGTGCCATGGTGGCCATGGAGCTGGTGAAGAACGGCAATGCCGCGGAGCCGGAGGCCGATTTGACCAAGGCCCTGGTGCAGGAGGCCGCCAAGCGCGGTCTCGTGATCCTGCCCTGCGGTGTGCGCGGCAATGTGATCCGTTTCCTGGCGCCATTGACCATTTCCGATGCGCTGTTGAATGAAGGCATGGATATACTCACGGCGGCGCTTGAACATCTGGCAGGATGAGATTTAAGCACGGTCTAATCAGACCGATTACCACAGATCACTGAATTACCGGTTTCCGCCGGTATCACAGAGCTAACCGAGGATGAGAAATATGGCCAAGAAAAAAATTGGTATCCGTTTCGCGGAAGCAATGGTCGCCGGCAGCAGTGAGCCGTACTGGACCGAACCTGAAATCGCCATCGGTGAACTGGATGGTCCGGTGGGGCAGGCCATGGCCAATCTCATGGGTCAGTCCGCTGGCTTCTCGCGCCTGTTTGCCCTTGTGGATGGTGACAAGATGGTGAAGCCGGCAACGCTCATGGTGCCGAAGATGCAATTGAAGAAGATGCTGGACGTGAATGTCTTCGCCGGCCCGGTGCAGGCGGGTATCGCGGAAGGTGTGCTGGATGCGGTGCAGGCTGGGCTGATCCCCAAGTCCCGCTGTGAGGAAATCGGCATCATCTGCATGGTGTGGGTGCATCCAGAGTTGTGCAAGGACCCGGCCAAGGTGGATTACAACGAGGTCTACACCAACAACCGCAAGGCCATGAAGCTGGCGATCGAGAAGGCGCTGAAGGGCAAGCCCTCCATCAAGGAATTGCTGGCGGAGGATAGACGCAAGCCGCGGCATTTCACTTTTGATCCGAAGACCAAGAAGTGGTCGGTGTAATTTCCGTTGCGATCAAGACCCACTTTCGTCATACCGGCGAAACAGGCCGTGTGAAAACTCATCGCAAACTCAATTTCAGGGGTCTTCGAACCATTACCCAGTCGAAAATAATCGAATGGGAGCGATTTTAC
>JAYUHG010000326.1:0-3330 GCA_043767195.1 Gammaproteobacteria bacterium
AGAGGTTCCGCGGTGCAGGGATGCACCGCCATTTTCAATGACGATCAAGTCATTGAAAATGTGAGGAATGCGAAAACCACGCTTTTCGCATTCCGTGCTATGAAAAGTCCAGGATGGACTTATTCAGAGCTTACATAAATTTTAACTTCCATCACCACGCCAACCGCCGCCGTTCCGCCTGTTGCAGAATCGTGGGAGTGCCGACCCTGGCCTGTACCGACTCCATTATCTTCTCAATGAGTTGTGGATAGCTGATGCCGCGCAAGCGACACAATATGGATAGATCCGAGCGCACGGCGTTCAGACCGGCGAGCGGATTAACTTCCATCACCTGCACACAACCGGCCGCGTCTTCGCGCAGATCCACGCGTCCGGCATCGCGACCGCCAAGCGCGTGCCAGGCCTGCAGCCCCAACACCGAGCAGGTTCGCAATATTGTGCCGTCAATGGGGCAGTATTCCACCATGGTCTCGTATTCACGCTTATTCTGGAATGAATACACCCCCGGCTCGGCGCCCTCTTTGAGCAGGATCTCCATGCCGCCGATACACTCCGCCTCGAGCCCGGTGCCGATGATGCCCACGGTGTACTCGCGCCCGGGCAGGTAACACTCCACCAGCACCGGCTGCTGAAACTCCTGCAACAAGCGCCGGCCCTTGCGTTCCAGTTGTTCCCTGGTGTTGACGCGGCTTTCCGCATCAATGCCCTTGCTGGAGCCTTCGGCAACGGGCTTCAGGAATAGCGGAAACGGCAGATTCACGGCGGCCAGTTCAGCCGCGCACTCAATGACAGCGAAATCCGGTGTCGGTACCCCCGTGTCGCGCAGCACGCGCTTCGCCACTCCCTTGTGTAACGCGACGGACAGCGCCAGCGGATCCGAGAACGTGTACGGGATCTCATGGTTGTCCAGTAGCGCCGGCACCAGCGCCTCGCGCCCGAAACCGGATAGCCCCTCACAGATGTTGAATACCAGATCCCAGCGTCGCCCTTCCAGCAGCTGGCGCATCAGGTGTTTCACGTTGCCGATACGCTCGGTCTCATGGCCGAGGCGACGCAGGCTGTCTTCGATATTCCCAATGGTGTCCTCGCTGTCGAATTCCGCGGCGGCGACTTCGTCGTAGCCCAAGGCAAGGTACTCGCTGTAAAGGTCGAAGGTAATCCCGATTTTCATGCTGATATTTCCATTGCTCGCAGTTAGGTGGGCCGGGGCTCGTCGTCCGGCAAACGGTCCGCACTGTCGTCCATCTGTTGCACCGTCATCATGGCGCGCAGTCGCGTCACAAGTATGCGTATCACGCCGCGCGTCATATGGTAGTGATCCCACATCAATTCCTGCATGACGCTCTGGGTGATCTTGAGCAGTCGCGCCGGTGTCTTCGCGGAGATGGAGGAACTGCGCACTTCGGACGTCAGCAATGCCAGTTCGCCCAGGATTTCCCCCTGGCGCAGCGTTGCTATCAGCCGGCCGTCGTCATGCACGGCTATTTCCCCCTCGACGATGACATACATCGCCGTTCCCAAATCCCCCTTCGCAAACAAAGTATCGCCCTCGTCAAGCCACTGCTCCGTGGCAAGTCGGGCGAGGTGCAGCCGGATGGTATCGGACAGCGAGTTGAATATCTCCACCTTCTTCAGCCACACGACCTTCTCAAGTTCCTGCAACATGCGCGTCGGGCGGGCGGAAGGCGCTGCGACTTGCGGCAACCGGAACGATCCCGTGGGGTGAAAGGTCTTTTCCGTAATGGATGTCTGAATGCGCCGGCAAAGCACACGAATGATCCCTTCTGCGGCCTCGCCCCGGGTTGCCATCATGCGTTCCACGGCGGCCGCGCTCAGTTCCAGGATGCGGGTCTCCTCCACGGCATTCACGTTCGCGGTGCGCGGCTCGGGACTGAGGGCCGCCAATTCCCCGAATACGCCGCCCGCGCCCAGTTCGGCCAGTGTCACCTGCCAGCTATGGATACGGACCTTGCCTGCCACCACCAGGCACAGAGTGGAGCCGACTTCCCCTTCCCGGATGATGTCGGCGCCGGCGGCAAACACCTGCTCCGTCGCCTCGGGCGCGAACTCCGACAGCACTTCGTCAGGTACCCCGGCGAAGATTGGCGTCCGCTTCAGGGCCGCCACACGCTGGATCACCGACATACTGCCGCCGGCACCGGCGGGCGGCGGCAGTGTCCAGGCGCGCGCCGCAGTCATCGCCTGATTTTCCGGAACCTGGATCTGGCCGCCCAGAGTCGCATGGGTTCCCAGGAAGTCCAGCACCACCGCGGCAAGCCAGCGGCTGCCGGTGCCGCAGTCTCCTGCCAGCACTTCGCGCACGCGCTGCGCCACATCCCCGCTTCGGCCGGGGAAGGTCTTTTCCAGTTCCGTCACGCGCCGATCCAGGGACGTGCCCTCGAAGATTGGCAGGACAAATTCATGCCGCCCGCGTTGCAACATGTTCTCCAGCAACTCAATCGCCGCCGCCACCTTATCCTCCGATTTCGAGTACAGGCACGCAAAGCGGATATAACGCATGACATCGCCCGGGTGCAGGAACCCCAGCAATGTGAACAGCACGTCCTGCTTTTTGTGCAGCTCGCGTTCCAGCGCGAGCCTGATCAACTCGTGATCCGGAAGCGCACTGATCTCCATGATGCAGCGCAATAGCCATGAAGCGCACTGGCCGTAACTCAATATCAACGCGTACACCATCTTTCCGCCCGCTTCGCCGGGGCGATAGTTGCTGCGCGCCAGCGCCATGATGGCTTCCTGTTGCAGTTCCGGCTCGGTCTCCATGAGCCGCTTCTCCAGCAGGCGGATGCCCTCGGCCGTCTTCACGCGGCCATAGATGTGCAGGATCATCGCCCGCAGCTCCATCTTGTTGCGGGACTGGTCATAGAGTTCATCCACCGGCGGCAGCATGACCTCCGAGCCTTCCACGAGCGTCTCAACCACCGTCGGGCGGAGTTCCGGCTCAGCCAGGTTTTCCACCACCGGGGCGCCCAGCAAGGGGTTGTGCAGATAGCGCACGGCCTCAATGGCGGTGCGGCGCACGCCCAATGCCTCATCCTTCAGCAACGGTACGATGAGCCCGTCGAGGGACGATGCACCGACCTTGCCGAGTGTCTCCGCCACAAATGCGCGGTTTACCGGGTCACGGTCGCTGGAGAGTACTTCCAGCATCCGACCGGCAATGCTCACACCCTCGCTGCCACCATGACGCGCCAGCCCAACCAGGGCGCCCTGCAATATTCGCGGGTCACTGTCGTGCAAGCGTGCCTGCAGCGTTTCTACACACTCTGCGCCGCCGGCGCGCGCCAGCGCGGGCAGCAACTCCATCAGGAC
>JAYUHG010000327.1:0-3325 GCA_043767195.1 Gammaproteobacteria bacterium
GAATCGAGGCGGCACAAAACGATCCAGCAGCGGTGCCCAGAGGAATTTGCACACATACGGCAGACCCACCAGGGAAAACATGCCGATAGTTACGATATCAACACCTTCATCCGTCAGCCACGCCTGCAACGTGCCACCGGACAGCGCCAGTGGCAAACCGGAGGCAAAACCCACCAGCGCCATGACGCCCATGCGATTCCAGGCCACTGCTGTCATCGCATTTTCCTCTTGCGGTCGCGTGTTGTGGAGCGGATATGGAGTTGCGGGGTCAGGGGCACCTGACTAGTATCGCAAACATGGGCACTGAAATTGAGAGAAAGTTTCTGGTTCGTGACCAGAGTTGGCGCGCTGCCGCCCATGCCAGTGAGAACATCGTGCAGGGATATATAGCCAATACCGGGCGCGCCTCCATCCGTGTGCGTGTTTCCGGGGAACAGGCCAGTCTGAATTTGAAGAGCATGACCCTGGGTGTCAGCCGCGCGGAATTCGACTATCCCATCCCCGTGGCGGACGCGCAGGACATGTTGCATTCTCTGTGTCTGCAACCGTTAATCGAAAAAACCCGTCATCACATCCGCTTTGGCGAACTGCTGTGGGAGATTGATGAGTTTCGCGGCGCCAATGCCGGGCTGGTAGTGGCGGAACTGGAATTGAATCATCCGGATCAGCCTTTCCCATCCCCGCCCTGGCTGGGCCAGGAGGTCTCCGATGATCCACGCTACTACAATGTCTGTCTGCTGGATCACCCTTACTGCAACTGGAAATAGGCGACGGATATTTAGAAGCAATCTCAAAATTAGCGAGCGCAGGCGAGACAAGGCGAAAACGGGTGAGAAAGCGGAGTTGACACGCCAGTCAATGAGCATTTCGAGCCCGTTTTCAACGCCGTATCGGCAAGCGCAGCAATTTTGAGACCATATTTATTTGAACAGAATTGCCGCCTTGCCCAGGGTCTTCCAAATACCCCAGGCCAGGGGGATACCCACCAACGTCCAACTGATGGCCACGGCAATCCAGCTTGATGGACTTGGGTACCAGGGATCAGAGTTTTCCGGATTCATGTAATCGCTCCAGCAAGGCTGTTATTTCGCCGCCAGGTCATGGGCCAGACGGCGTTCGGTTTCCAGTTCCGCGTCGGTCATGTAATACCGCTCCGCCACCGGCTTGATGGCCAGGTTGCAGAAAAATCCCACCAGCAGCAACCCGGCCAGCACATACATGGTGGTGTTATAGGCCTGCGCCGCGGGGATGCCGATGACGTCAATCTGGTATTCGCGAATGTAGTTCACGATCACTGGCCCAAGGATGCCGGCCATGGACCACGCGGTCAGCAGGCGACCGTGGATGGCGCCGACAAACTGGGTACCGAACATATCGGCAAGATAGGCCGGGATGGTGGCGAAACCACCGCCATACATGGTGAGGATAATGCAGAAAATTCCCACAAACAGCGCCACGCTGCCCAGTCCGCCGGCATAGGGCACGGAGGCATAGAGCACCATGCCCAGGGTGAAAAACATCAGATAAGTGATCTTGCGCCCGATGACATCGGACAGTGAGGCCCAGAAAATCCGGCCCAGGATATTGAGCAAACTCAACAGCCCGGCAAAGCCGGCGGCAATGGCTGCTATCTGCACCTTGTCGGCTTCGCTCATTTCCGCCAGCGTCCCGGGTACATCAATCAGACTCCCGCCGAACACCTCCTGCAACATGGGTGATGCCATACCGATCACACCAATACCCGCGCTGACATTCATGCACAATACGCCCCACAGTAACCAGAATTGCGGCGTACCCGGGACGCGATAGAGGTGTACATGGCGTGTGGTAATCATGCCGCCGCTGGCCTGCTTGGGCACCCAACCGGGTGGCTTCCAACCCGTGGGCGGAACGCGATAACCGAACGCGCCGCACAGCATGGCGACAAAATAGATCAGCCCCATGGTGACAAAGGTTTCCCACACTCCCACGGAGGTGGCGCTCTTGAAATGACCCATCAGCAGCGCCGCCAATGGGGAACCGATCATGGCACCGCCACCGAAACCCATAATCGCCATGCCGGTGGCCATGCCGCGCCGATCCGGAAACCATTTGATCAATGTGGATACCGGGGAGATATAACCCAAACCGAGGCCGCAACCACCGATGATCCCGGAACCCAACCAGAGCAGGCGGATTTCGTGAATATGCACACCCCAGGCGGAGATCAACAGGCCGCCACCCCAGCATATTGCCGCCACTACTCCCGCCTTGCGCGGACCGGCATGTTCCAGCCAATGCCCGAACACCGCGGCGGATGATCCCAGATACACAAAGAACAGTGTGTACATCCAGCCCAGGGTGCTGATCTTCCAGTCACACTCCCGGGCGATGATCTGCTCCAGCCAGGTCAGGTCCGCTGCGCAAGCGATGGCTTCCGTCCCGCCTTGAGCGACTCCATAAGCCTGGGACAGCGGCAACCAGAATACCGAGAAGCCATAGGCCATGCCGATGCACAAATGAATCGCCAGTGCGGCGGGGGGCACCAGCCAGCGATTGAAGCCGGGCCGGGCAATGGTGCGTTCCTTGTCTAGCAGCGCAAACAATCGAGTCCACTCCAGCGGGGCATGTTGCGCCCCAAGTTTAACAGGTTGGCAATTTACCGCGCCCATTGGCATGCTAAGGTGTCACATTGGCATTGGATCAGGCTGGGCGCAATCATGACTGCTATGCAAAGCGTAACCTATTTGGGAATTCTGCTGGTGACAGCGGGAGTCCATGGTTTGATTCTCCGCTTTGCGGTCAGACTCATGGTCAATGTGGCCATACCCATGCCGGTTGCCTACGGGATAATTGCGGCTGAGTACGCAGCGGCAGGCGCCATCGCCGGTGCCCTGTTGCTGGCCGGGAATCCGGCCTGGCAATTACAGGTAGCGCTGGCGGCTGCCTGCCTCATCGGAATCGGCGCAGCGCTCATTGGTCGCCGGGTGGCATTCCCCGGAAGTGAACCGGTGGGAGTGGGAAACGGCATCCTCATCCAGTTCATGCAAGTACCCATGATCATTCCCCCTGCTATCCTGTTGAGCTTTTTTATCGTTCCTCCGTGGTAACCTCGGGAGCGCAAAAGTTAGCCCTAGGAGCCGTGCTATACTGCTGACAGCAATAGGCTTTTTCAGGTTTTTTCAAACAATGAACGCACCCGCAACCATCCCCGAACACTTGGTAGATAACTTTGGCCGCACGGTCAACTACGTGCGTATTTCGGTCACGGATCGCTGCGACTTCCGCTGTGTGTATTGCATGGCGGAAGAAATGGAGTTTGTCCCACGGGCGCAGTTGCTGACAC
>JAYUHG010000328.1:0-3311 GCA_043767195.1 Gammaproteobacteria bacterium
CCAGCCCGCGAAGGAACCCGCCAATTCAAAAAAGAACTGGAGGAACGGGAGATGAAATGGATTGCGGCTGGCGTCGTAGGCCGAGAAAAACACCCGGCAGGCGTTAAACGCAGAACCCAAAGTGGCGCCGGCAATGAACAACCAGTGCCACCAGATACCGATATCAAAATTCATCGCCGTCATTCTAATTGCTGACCTGCCACGCCGGGATACTCACGGTATAGTAAGCCCGACTGGAACGAGGCAAGGTTTAAAAATGCCCGGTCGCCCCGGCCGTCACCCCGGCGAAGCCTGCCCCGTGCTACGACACGGGGGCCGGGGCCCAGTGTTATTTTACAGGATGCCGACTTTTGTCGGCATGACGAATCCGAGACCTAATCAGAACCTTGCAAAATATGAACCCACAAAAACTTTCCGCCTTCTGCAACCGACTCTGGGATCAGTCCGCCCTGCCGGAACTGATCAACTACATCCGCATCCCGAACAAATCACCGGCCTTTGATAAAGACTGGCAAGCCCACGGGCACATGGACAAGGTTGTGGAGCAATTCACGGCCTGGTGCCGTGCCCAGGCATTGCCCGGCCTGAAACTGGAGGTGGTACGGCTGCCCGGACGCACACCACTCCTTTATATGGAGGCACTGGGTGATGGCGACGACACGGTGCTGCTGTATGGGCACCTGGACAAACAACCGGAGATGACCGGCTGGCGTCCGGGCCTCGGGCCGTGGGAGCCGGTACTGGAAGGGGATCGGTTGTATGGCCGCGGTGGCGCAGACGATGGCTATGCCACGTTTGCCTCGTTGATCGCGTTGCTGGCACTCCAGGATCAGAAATTACCGCGTCATCGTTGTGTCGTGATTATCGAGGCATGTGAGGAAAGCGGTAGTTTCGATTTGCCCTTCTACATTGATGCGCTTGCAGATCGCATCGGTAACCCCAGCCTGGTGATTTGTCTGGATTCCGGTTGCGGCAATTACGACCAACTCTGGTGTACAACGTCCTTGCGCGGTCTGGTGGGCGGCAAGCTCACGGTGGATGTCTTGACCGAGGGTGTGCATTCCGGCGACGCCAGCGGCGTGGTGCCGTCCAGCTTCCGCATCCTGCGTCAGTTGCTGGATCGCGTTGATGATCCGAAAACCGGCGTGGTGCAGTCAGCATTCAATGTCACCATTCCCGAGCAGCGCCAGGAACAGGCCAAGCGCGCCGCCGCGGTATTGGGCAACGAAGTATACGAACGCTTTCCTTTCACCGCCGGTACGCAACCGGTCAGCAAAGATGTGTCGGAGCTGATCCTGAATCGCACCTGGTGCCCGGCGTTATCCATCACCGGCGCCGAAGGCTTGCCGTCCCTTGCCAATGCCGGCAATGTGCTGCGCCCCTCATCCACCCTGAAACTTTCCCTGCGCCTGCCGCCCACCAGTAATGCCACTCATGCGGCGCGCAAACTGAAGGAGATCCTGGAATCCGATCCACCCTATGGAGCGCAGGTGAAATTCGAATACGACTGGGCCGGACAAGGCTGGCACGCCCCGCCCATGGCGCCCTGGCTGGAGAACGCCGTGGACACCGCGTCAAAAAATCACTTCAACGGCAAACCGGCCATGCACATGGGCGAAGGCGGCACGATTCCATTCATGGGCATGCTCGGCGAGAAATTTCCGCAGGCGCAGTTCCTGATCACCGGCGTACTCGGCCCCGGCGCCAATGCCCATGGCCCGAATGAGTTTCTGCATATTCCCACCGCCAAGCGGCTGACCGCGTGCGTGGCGGAGATCATTGCACGGCACTTCATCCAGTCGGCGTAAGATCAGCCACACGAAACGCAGGCGCCATCCGATCCTGTTCCTGTCGCGGAATTCCCAGTTCCGCCGCCACGTCACGCCAGCGACGCACCGCGACCGCTACATCATCAATCACCCGATCCCGCTCCGCTTTCCCGATGCCAAAAACCTCGGAAACGGAATGGACCAGGTTCAGATCCTGCGCATTGTCGTGCTCATCAATGTTGAGCCTCAGTCCATCACCTTCCGGAACCGGATTCATGTCGAATGCAGGCGCGAGCCGCCATCCGGCGCCAGGGTCAAGCATGAACCCGTGATTGCGCAAATGGTCGTCGGTATTTGAAACACACACAAAAAAAACGATGCGGCGCCACAGTTGCGCCAAATCCGTCGCCGTCCGTGAGCCCCGTTGCCGCAGGAGCGCTACGAATTCGAGGTAACTCGCCCCTGCCGCCGCGTCGTCACCATCATCGCGTCCGAGCAGCGTCATCGCCGAGGCGAAATGGATTCGGCCGCCATCCTGCATACGATCGAATCGCCGCGTAATGAATGTATGGTGGTCCGAGCCGAAGCGCTGGACACGTGATTCTGCAACGTCAATCCCCGCGCTTCGTGCCAGGTAGTGCAAGACCATTTCCCAGGCACCCATGTCACGCCGATCACGAGTACTGGGGAACTTGGCGATCCACAGTCTTCCTTGCAAGTCATGGATGCTGGCCTTGGGGCGCGCGCCGCCAAGGGAACCGCCGGGCGCGATCAGCATGTTGATCCATTTATCATGGTCGGAAGCAGGTGCATCATGGTCCGCATCCAACGCCATGGCTGCCGCTTCCAACTCTCGCAGGGATGCCATCGGCGGCGCCGCCAGGTCCGCACGGTCGTCGAGGAAAGGTCCTTCCAACACCAGTTTGAATCGCATCGCGCCGGTACGGTGCAGGTCATGCACGCCCAGCAGATAGTCGGAGGGCGTCAGTCTCCGGGGTGCGCGCTGTTCCAGTCGCGCATCACGCGCCTCCCGGCGATCCATTAGCAGCCGGCCCCAGCGGTCGGGACTGGAATCGAGGAAAATTCCGAAGGACTCATGGGCATCGCGCGCGTACTGTGGCCCGCCGTACAAGCCGAGGTTCGGATCCAGTTCCATCCGGTGGGCGCTCTCCAGCCAGGCGCGCTCATATTCGAATGCGAGCACCTCCTTGCCACGTATTGCCGTAGCGGACAATGTGCCCATCTGCACTGGCGCGCCGAGACCATGCCAGTCGGCATAGACCCTGATCTCCCGCTGTGCCTGACGCTTCATGATTTCAATTCATCCGCCGGTTTCGCGCTTGCTCGCACCGCGGGTCGGCGTTGGGCACGGCGTTTCGGTGTCTCGAGCCGCGCATCCTGGAGACGCCGGCCGAGTTCGTCGTCGCGCGCGATGAGGGCGATGTCCTTCTCCAGGGCGAGTACTTGCAGCACGGCGGCGAGCGTGCCCAGCGAGACCCCGGGCGATCCACGCTCGATTGCGCGCAGTGTCGGTCGCGAGAT
>JAYUHG010000329.1:0-3292 GCA_043767195.1 Gammaproteobacteria bacterium
CCGCCGCATGCCAGCGTTCGCCACTATTGGGGTAGGCCAGCAGCGGTTTGCTGGTTGCCGGTCTCGCGCACTCCATCAGTGAGGCCACATATTCCGGCGCCGTGCAATTCACCCCGGCGGCCAACACCTGCGGACAGCTTCCCACCATGGCGATGCAATCCCGGAAGGATTCCCCGTGACTGACCTGCGTTCCGTTGCGGCAACTGAAGCTGATCCATGCGCGCTGATGCGGAAACTCCTCCAGCAACGACAGGATCGCCTCGGCCTCGTGCCGGCTCGGCACGGTTTCAAAGGCAACCAGATCCGCGTTGCTGACGGCCAATACTTCCAACTGCCGGCGGTGAAAATCCATGAGCGTATTCTTGTCCACGGTGTAATCACCGGTGTATTCCGAACCATCATGAAGCTGGGCGCCGTAGGGACCCAGCGCCGCCGCCACCAGCGGATAGTGGCGATTGTGACGATTGTCAGGCTCCGCCCAGAATCGCTCCCGGGCATCGCAGGCCAGTTGCACGCTGAGTTGCAACAATTCACGACCACGCCGCGCATCAATGCCACAACGGGCAAAGCCCGCGAATGTCGCCTGATAACTGGCCGTGGTGGCAATGTCCGCGCCGGCAACAAAATAATCGTAATGCACCGCTTCGATCAGGGCCGGTTGCTCCGCCAGCACCCGCGCCGACCACAGGGCGTGATTCAGATCCGCGCCACGGCGCTCCAGCTCCGTGGCCATGGCGCCGTCAATGACATGCAGACCGTTGAGCATATGGACAGCCAATGGTCTATTCCTCGATAGCCTCCACATCCTGGCGTTGTTGTTCCGCCGCGTCCTGGATCACCTGCTCCGTCCCTTTCGCCTTGGCAAGCGCATCCACCTGTGGCTTAAAGACATTATCGTCACTCACGGTCCCGTTTGCCTGCGGCGCCGGGGCATCAGCGCCAGAACAGGCGCTCAGTAACATTCCCATCACGACGATTGCCACAATTTTCATGTTCGCTGCTCCTGAAGTCGGATTACGAACATAGAGTGCGCGAATTCCCGCCCCGGGGCAATGGAACAGACATTCTGCCCTGATACACTTCAACCGCCCATGCATTACACAACCCCACTCAGCGAAGGCCGGTTGATCCGGCGCTACAAACGCTTCCTGGCCGATGTGGAACTGGCGGACGGCAGTGTCATCACCGCCCACACGCCCAATACCGGCTCCCTGGCCGGCTGCTGCATTCCAGGCTCCCGGGTCTGGTTGCGAGACTCCGGCAACCCGGAACGGAAATACCGTTTGAGTTGGGAGTTGGTGGAGGCGCTGCCCGGTGTGCTGGTGGGTATCAACACCGGCTTGCCCCCGGCGTTGGTGCAGGAGGCCCTGGGCGAGAAGCACATCAAGGAACTGAAGGGCTACGACAGCGTGCGCCCGGAAGTGAAGTACGGCAAGGAGAACAGCCGCATTGATCTGTTGCTCACCGGTAAAGGCAAACCCGACTGCTACGTGGAGATCAAAAACGTCACCCTGGCGAAAAATGGAATTGCCTACTTCCCCGATGCCGTCAGCACCCGCGCCGCCAAGCACCTGCGTGAGCTGGAACACATGGTTGCCAATGGTCATCGCGGCGTGATTTTCTTCTGTGTACAGCGCGCTGATACCCAGGAAGTGCGCCCGGCGGATCATATTGACCCAGAGTACGGCAAGGCGTTACGTCGTGCGCTCAAGCATGGAGTTGAGGCTGTGGCCTACGCGGCCCAAGTTGCACCCAATGGTGTAACATTGAAGACAAAGCTGGCGATAATCTGCCCATGAAACCAATTACATCCAATCCCATTCCTGCCCAGGTGCTCGACACGATTCAGGCTGGAGACACCATTGCGGCCATCAAGCTTCTGCGTGATGCCACTGGCGTCGGATTGAAAGAGGCAAAGGACATCATTGACGCCCACCTGCGTGGGCAACCTGTTGCCATGGCAAGGCCAGTGTCGGCAGGCCCATTCCCCCCTCCCGTGGTAGCAGCATTGCAGCGCGGGGACAAGATTGAAGCTATCAAGCTATTGCGTGAACACACAGGCCTGGGACTGAAGGAAGCGATAAATGCCGTTCATTCATTCCTGGTTGGGACCGGCGCTATGACCAGCAACCTTTCTCCAGGGGAAATACCGAGATCAGGTAATGCCCTCTGGTGGATCACGGCCCTGATCATTGCCAGCGCGGGCGCATGGTATTTATTCAAAACCGCGGGCTAGAGGCACGGCTGGCTGTCGCCAGACAGCGCTACCGCACTAATGAAAGTCGTGTTCTGAATAACCAAGAAACAGGCATATGTCCGTACTCTCCGCACTTAAATCCATGGTCAAGCGGTTACCTATTATTCGCAAGCTTGTCGCTGAGCGGGACAAACTGCGCCGGGATTGCGGATTTATGCCGCCCGGGCATTTTTATTCACCGATTCCGTCACTGGGGGACGTGCGAAAAGATGAAAACAGGATTTTCGCAAACGCCACTCGAAACATTCCGGGTCTGGATTTGCGTGAATCGGAACAAATCAAGTTGCTGGAAATTTTTTCCACACTCTATGCAAGCATCCCCTTCCAGCCCCATAAGACGGAAGGACTACGGTACTATTTTGAAAATCCGGCATATTCATATTCCGACGCCATATTCCTCCATTGCATGCTCAGGCACCTGAAGCCAAAGCGGATCATTGAAATTGGATCAGGTTATTCATCTTGCGCGATTCTGGATACCGATGAACTGTTCCTTGGCCACTCCATAGAGGCGACGTTCATTGAGCCGTACCCCGAGTTGTTGCTTTCGCTGATCAAGGAAAGCGATAAAAGCCGGATAAAAATCATCCCGCGACGGCTGCAAGACGTCAGTTTGAATGAGTTCGCGGCACTTGAGAAAAATGACATCCTGTTCGTAGACTCCACCCATGTAAGCAAAATAGACAGCGATGTAAACCGAATATTTTTTGAAATTCTTCCCACCCTCGCCCCAGGCGTTCATATTCATTTTCACGATGTCTTTTTCCCATTCGAATATCCAAAGCAGTGGGTGTATGAAGGGCGCGCGTGGAACGAAATGTACATGTTGCGAACCTTCCTCCAATACAACAGCGAATTCCGCATTGTGCTGATGAACACTTTCTTGCAGCAATTCCATGAGCCATTGATTCGGGAGCGGATGCCTCTGTGTCTGAAAAATACGAGTGGCAGCATCTGGATTCGGAAAGATAATGCAGCAACTGCGTGTCCTGCTGGGGGTTGAACTACCCATTATTCAGGCGCCCATGGCCGGAG
>JAYUHG010000330.1:0-3287 GCA_043767195.1 Gammaproteobacteria bacterium
CCGCGGGCGCCTTTATCGGTTTTTTCGTCACCTTGTCATCGGTGGGTGCCGGCGCCCTGGGGGCGGCCATCCTGTTCTTTCTTTATCCTCGCATGCGGCCCATCACCATCGTCGGCACCGATATTGCCCACGCCGTTCCCATCACCGCCATCGCCGGGCTTGGTCATGCACACTTGGGCACCGTGGATTTCTCGCTGCTGGTAAATCTGCTGCTGGGCTCATTGCCCGGTATTTATCTCGGCAGTCACACCGGCACCCGGGTACCGGACCGCGTTATGCGCCCAATCCTCGCCGGAATGTTGCTACTTATCGGCGTACGCCTGATTTTTTAGCGCGTTCTACCGGATCAGGCGTGGGCGCGCCGGTAGCCCTCGATAATCACCGCCATCTTGTCTTTCAACAACAGCTTTTCCTTCTTCAATTTTTCCAGGGTGAACTCATCAATCGGTTCTGCGCGCTGGTTTGCATCCTGGACACGCTGCTTGAGTTCCACATGCTTCTGGTACAAACGCTGAAAATCATCATTTTCGTTAAGCAACATATCCACAATCTGTTGGTCATATTCAAACATGACTCCCCCTTGGGTTACTGAGTGGCTGTGGTTTTGTTTCGGACTGCAAGCGTGTGAAAAGGCAGGGAATCAACGATAGCGGTTGCCGCGACCGTCCTTGCCAAGCGAGAGTGGTAAACCTCATTCGTTGGCTGAATTTATCTGGAAGCTTCATCATGCCTTTCCAGTGTTAACCTTAGTGCAGAAAACACCCTTCCTCAAGCCCAAAGGCCGAATTCCCATGAGAAATTTTCTTAATTTATTTCTTTCCATTAATCAATGCGTTAGGAATTGTCACGGGGTTCTGCCCTGGCTTCGTCCCGGTTTGGTGTTGCCTGCCTTGTTCTGCGCCGCGATAAACAGCCCGGTATTGGCCGCGGACCCGCCGGCGCTGACAATAAATGAAATTGCCCCTGGCATTTTTGTCCATCAAGGACAGCATGTTTCCTTGGAAGATGCGGGACACGCGGATATTGCCAACATCGGATTTATTGTCGGCGACCGCTGCGTAGCGGTGGTGGACACCGGCGGTTCCGTGGCCATGGGAGCGGCCCTGCTGGCCGCAGTGCGCGCCACCACGGACAAGCCGGTGTGCTATGTCATCAATACCCATGGGCACTTTGACCATGTGCTCGGCAATGCCGCATTCGCGGAGCTGCCAGACATCAAGTTCATCGGCCACATTAATCTGGCCGGGAACCTGAGCGCATCCACTGAGTTATTCCTGCGCCAGTTTGCGCCGGATCTGGGGCCAAATCCTTCCCCGGCGCGGATAATAATCCCCACCGTGCAGGTCAAGGAACGGGAGGAGATTGATCTGGGAGGCCGTGTGCTGGAATTGCGGGCTTATCCCGCCGCGCACACGGATGCTGATGTTTCGATCTATGACCGCAATACCAGTACCCACTGGTTGGGCGACTTATTGTTCATGGAGCGCATCCCCGCCCTGGATGGATCGCTGGCGGGCTGGATTAGTGTTCTGGAACAGTTGCAAGGGATACCGGCAGAGCGCGTGGTGCCGGGGCACGGACCGGTGAGCGCGTCCTGGCCCGATGCCGCGGCGCCGGAGATCGCTTACCTCAAGGCGACGCGCGATGCCGTTCGCGCCGGAATCGCCGCGGGCGATTTCATGGAAGACTTAATGGAAACCGCCGGCGGGCAAGTCAAGACCCAGTGGTTGCTGCATGAGTTTCATCACGCCCGCAATGTGTCCCGCGCGTTCACCGAACTGGAGTGGGAATAAGGAGATTAAAACCGGGTTGGTCTATAGGGGGTTGGGTCAATATCGGGAGCAGCGCCGGACAGCAATTGTGACAGCAACTTTCCCGATCCCGCCGCCAACGTCCATCCCAGGTGCCCGTGCCCGGTATTGATGTACACATTCTCCATCTCGGCGCGCCCGATGATGGGGACACCATCGCAAGTGTAGGGACGCAGTCCGGCCCAGGCTTTGACATCAGCGTCTGGGCCGGGCGTGTGCTTCGGGAAAACTTCTCTTACTACTTGCCGCAGATTTTCAATCCGCCCCGATCTCAGACTCAAGTCAAACCCGGCGAATTCCGCCGTTCCCGCCACTCGCAATTGACCATCCATGGGGGTCAGCGCGGCATGCCGGGCATCATCCACCACCGGCATGCGCGGGATGACACCCTCAGCCGTCATCGGCACGGTAATGGAATAGCCTTTCACCGGCTGAACGGGCAATTTCATGCCGACACCGGCGTACAACGCCGGCGAATAACTGCCCGCGCACAGCACAAACCCGTCCGCCGCCATGTTGCCGGCACGGGTCCGCAGCGCGGACACCCGCTGGCCAGAGAAAATAAACCCAAGCACATCTACATTGCCGAGAATCTCAACGCCGCGACCTGTAAGTGAGGCGGCCAGTGCGCGGCAAAACCCATACGCATCACCGGACTCATCGTCAGGGAAATGTATGGCACCCACCAATGCCTCCCCGATATCGTACAAGGCCGGTTCCGCGGCCACAGCGCCCGCGGCTTCCAATACTTTGAGAGTGACACCCGTCTCAGCCAGTAACTCCGCCAACTCCAAGCCCTCATCGAAGGCCGCCCGGTCGCGGTAAATCTTTATCGTACCCTGGCAGATCTGGCCGTAATCCAGCGCCTCGGCGCGCCTCAGTTCCCGCAATGACGCGAGACTCATGCGCGCCAGACGCGCATTGGCCAGGGCATTGACTTTAAATCGATCAATGTTTGAATTGCGCAGAAATTGCAGACCCCAAAAGAACATCGAACCCAGCGCAGCGGGGCGCACCAGCACTGGAGCATCTTCACGCCCAAGCCAGCCAATCAGTTTGGGTAATATTCCGGGCGTATTCCACGGTTCGGCCTGGCTCGGCGTCACCATACCGGCGTTGCCGAAACTGGTTTCCAGCCCCGGCCCTGCGCGCCGATCCACCACCGTCACGGCGTGACCTTGTGCGGACAGGTAATGGGCAGTGCTCAGACCGAGCAACCCGGCCCCGATAACTATGATCTTCATGGCAAAATCAAATCAGCTCGGCGTAACCGCGACTGGGTAGTGCCACAGTTTGTCATCCCGAACGAGCGATGCGAGGACGACCACATGGATGTGGGAGGTAGAGCAACGCCGGGAGCAGTTGCCGAGGGATATTGCTGAAACGGCAAGATTCCTCGGTCTCCGCTGCCGGCTCGACTCTACCGGCGACTGCGCGCAACAGGATGGCATATGAGCCTATGTTAACATGTGAAGA
>JAYUHG010000331.1:0-3286 GCA_043767195.1 Gammaproteobacteria bacterium
GCCGGATCAGGGCACCTTTGCCGAGTACATCTGTGCGCCAACCGGCGATATTTACGCGCGACCGGCCCATCTCACCTGGGAGCAGTCCGCCGCCATACCCCTGGCCGGATTAACCGGGTGGCGCGCGGTGGTGACCCAGGCTGAAGTCAAAAAAGGTCACAAGGTGCTGGTCACCGGCGCCGGCGGCGGTGTGTCCACATTCGCGATCCTGTGGGCGGTGAATATGGGCGCAGATGTTTATGTGACCAGTGGCAGCGCGGAGAAGATCAGAAAAGCCAGGGCCATTGGCGCCAGGGACGGTGTGAATTACAAGGATGCTGACTGTTTCACGAAACTACGGGAAATGTCCGGCGGCTTCGACGCCATCATAGACAGCGCCGGTGGTGATGGGTTCAATGATGTGGTGGATTTGCTCGCCGGCGGCGGTCGCTATGTGTTCTTCGGCTACACCGCGGGAGATCCGTCCAGGGGACTGGATCTGCGCAAGTTGTTTTTCAAACACGGTCGTATTCAAGGCACCACCATGGGCACCCCGGCGGAATTCCGCGCCATGCTGGACTTCGTTGCCGAGAAGAGGATCGTGCCGGTGGTGGATCGGGTTTTTCCCATGAACGAGGCGGTGGCTGCGCACAGACTCATGGAGACATTCAGTCAGACCGGAAAGATCGTGTTGCGAAATTAGTGGTGCCTTGACGCCGGGGTGTCTACTTTATGGATAGCGCGGGTTTGAGTGCCAGGTGTTTCACAAAGGGGTCAAAATCGCGGTCGGAGTATAGTAACGGCAAGCGGTGCTCAATACAGAATGTAGCAATAATGGCGTCGGTGGTTTTTCGCAGCGTAATTCCACGGCGCCGCAGTAGTCGGTAGTTTATAGCAGTCTTGATTGCGAGTTCCCTGCCAAGTAGATCGTAAATTGTCAGGCTCAGCATGAGATTCTTAGCGGTTTGGTAATCGGTATCTTTGCGAAAGCCCTGCAGTACTTCGGTCAGGATCAAGTCGCCGATTGCAATCGGCTCGTACCCGAGCAATGTGTCGAGGTGATCGGTTTCGGCGGTGACGCGTCCGTTGAAGTAGTCCACCCAGACACTGGAATCCACGAGCAGCATCAGTCGGTGCGCATGCGCCCCAGATCGTCCTGCCACTTAAGTCGCCCGCGCAACCCCTTCAGGGCTTCCTGGCGTTTGAGTTGAATCAGGGCCTTCAGCCCCAGCTCCACGGCTTCGCGTTTGGTGCGCGCGCCGGTGGCCCGGATGGCGTCGGCAATCAGTTTTTCGTCAATTACAATGTTGGTGCGCATGGGCAGTTCCTGATGTGTATACTTCCTGTAAATTATACACACGGGCGGGATGCGTGGCCAACTCATCTGGGCAGAGCATATGAAATCACTTCTGGTTGTGGCATTGGGCGGCGCGCTAGGGTCGGTGGCGCGCTACAAAGTTTCCGAATGGGTGCTGTACCATAGCGCCAGTGCGTTATTTCCCGCTGGCACGTTCTTGGTCAACATCCTGGGCTGTCTGCTGATCGGCGTACTGGCGGGAATGTCCATGCGCTACGACTCCATCTCACCGGAGGCGCGGCTGTTCTTGTTCACCGGGATACTGGGCGGGTTTACAACCTTCTCCGCTTTTGGCCTCGAGACCTTTTACCTGCTGCGCAAAGGGGAACTGCTGATCGCCGGCGCCAACGTGATATTGAGTGTGATCGTCGGACTGCTGGTCCTGTGGGCGGGTTTTAATTTGGTGATGTTGAAGGGTCATTGAAAACGAGATACGAGATACGTCCGGTCACACCGTCCCCATCCTCCGTAGTTCCGCGATTTCCTCTTTATTCTTTCCGAGCACCTCCCGCAACACATACTCCGTATCCTCACCCAGTAGTGGCGGGGCTTTGGCGTATTCCACTGGCGTGGCGGAAAACTTCATGGGGCTGCCGACACCAGGCACCTTCACTCCGAGCCCGTGTTCCAGATCGATCTTCATGCCACGGTGCTGCACTTGTGTGTCGTCAAAGACTTGGGCAATGGTGTTAATGGGGCCACAGGGGACATTGGCCGCATTCAGCGCCTGCATCCAGTCGGCGCTGCTGCGTGCGGGTGTGAGTTTTTCCAATGCCGCCACCAGGAGTTTGCGATTTAGAACGCGATCCGGATTTGTGCGGAAGCGCATGTCCATGGCGAGATCGGCGCAGCCAAGCACTTCGCACAGACGCTGGAACTGCCCATCATTGCCCACGGCGATGATGACGAATCCGTCACCAGTCTGGAACGGTTGATAGGGCACCAGATTCGGATGTTGCGCGCCGGTGCGCTGCGGCACTTTTCCCCCGACCAGATAATTCATGGCCTGATTGGCGAGCCAGCCTACCTGGGTATCCAGCAATGACATATCAATGTACTGGCCCTGGCCAGTGTGATTGCGGTGGTGCAGGGCGCCAAGGATGGCAATGGCCGAGTACATGCCGGTGGTCAGATCACTGACGGCCACGCCAACACGTTGCGGGCCGGCGCCCGGATCGCCATCGGCGTTGCCGGTGATGCTCATCAGTCCGCCCATGCCCTGGATCAAATAGTCATAACCAGGGTCATCGGCCTTGGGTCCGGTCTGGCCGAAGCCGGTGATGGAGCAATAGATGAGCGCGGGATTTAACCGTTGCAAATCCGCATAACCCAGTCCTTTCTCGGCCAGGCCGCCGGTCTTGAAATTTTCCAGCAGAATGTCTGAGCGCGACGCGAGTTGGTGAATAATCTGCCGTCCCGCGGTCTGGGACAGGTCCACGGTCACGGAATACTTGCCACGATTGCAGCCCAGATAATAGGCCGATTCGCGCGTATCCTTGCCGGAACCGTCCTTCAACCAGGGTGGTCCCCACTGCCGGGTTTCATCGCCCACACCGGGTCGTTCAATCTTGATTACTTCGGCGCCCATGTCCGCCAGAATCTGCGTACACCAGGGGCCGGCCAGCACCCGGCTCAGGTCCAGTACGCGAATGCCTTTCAGTGGCCCTGACATTTTGAATCCTCCTTAATACCTTTTATGTGCAGAAGTGAGCTTTGCGCGTTGCAACATGGCATAGCCCATGGCAAGGTTGCGCTCTGCCTTGCGCAAGGCTAAAGGCCACAACGGGTTTTGTACATCGGAGGATAGGCATGAAGGATTTCAGTAAGGATCCCCTGACCATCGGCATCGTGGGCGCCGGCGTCATGGGTCGCGGCATTGCCCAGGTGGCCGCGGCTGCCGGGATGGAAGTGTTGCTGTTCGACGCCAACGCCGCCATGGTGCAAACGGCG
>JAYUHG010000332.1:0-7776 GCA_043767195.1 Gammaproteobacteria bacterium
ATCACCTCCCTCTCACCACAATCCCCGCCGTCACCACCAAACACACCGCACTAACGACAGCGATACACGCCAATATCATCCCCGTGCCATCATAAAAACGAATCGCCATCTGCCCCACCACCGCCGCCACCGCGGACTGCATGAATCCAAACAACGCTGATGCCGTGCCGGCCAGCTTCGGGAATGGGCCAACGGCGCCGGTCATGCACAGCGGACTGGTGATCCCGTGACCAAACAAATAGAGAATCATGGGACCCATGACAGCCAGGGGATGGGATACTTCATTCCAGACCAGGGCCAACATCAATAATGCACCGGACATGGTGATAGACCCGGACAGCAGCACCAATCTTGTCATGGCAATGCTGCGCACCAGACGATTGCACGCCAGAGCGCCGCTGGTGTGACCAGCTACACCGAGCATGAACCACAATCCAAATTGCTCCGCCGGCACACCATATGCATCGAACAGAACAAAGGATGAGAGCGAAAGGTAGGTGAACAGACCGGCATAGCTGAACATACAGCAAAGCGCGTAACCCAGAAAAACCGGATTGCGTAGAATCAGCCCATAATTTCCCACCAATTTTTCCGGCTGAGTGGCGGTGGGATCCAGATGCCTATTGGTCTCGCCCAAAAACAACCAGGTCGCCGCCAGCAACAATAAGGAGAACACCAGCAGGCAGGCGAATGTGGCGCGCCAGCCAAACCACACCGTCAACGATCCGCCCAACAACGGCGCGAACATGGGCACAATGGTGAATGCCGCGGCGATCATGGAGAACACATAGGCGCCGCGCTTGGGTTCATACAGATCCCGGATGATGGCCCGGGACATGACCGAGCCACTGCACGCGCCAATGCCCTGCAACACCCGAAACATTATCAGCATGTTCACATCACTGGCCAAGGCACAACCCAGGGTGGCAAGCACATAGATGCCCAATCCGGACAGCAGCAACGGGCGCCGGCCAAACCGATCCGACAAGGGTCCGGTGAATAAATGCGCCACGCCGAAGCCAAGGATGAACGCTGACAGCGTCATTTGCACATGAGCGCCGGAATCGGAAAACGCCGCGCGAATGGCGGGCAAGGCCGGCAAATACAGATCTGTGGAAATGGGCAGCAGGGCGAAAATTGCCGCGCCGTACAATACCACGGTCAGCGTATGCTGTTCTCCCGGACGACCAATGGGGTCAGGTCTTGCAATCAAACAGGTCTGGTTCTCAAGCGCGAATTGTTTGATTTCAAGACCTGCCTCGACTCCAGCGCACTCGGTATAGATCGAATGGTTTCAAGCGCGATACCAGCACCGCCCCGGTCAACAGACCAATACATATAAATGTAATGGCAATGTCATAGGTACCGGTGATGTCCGCCGTCACATCCATCAAGAATGGGGTAATACCCTGAGTCAACACAATGACGCCATAAACCACGCCGGAGATCGCGCCGTAATGCTTGACGCCAAAATAGCGCGACAGAAAATATGGCAACAATCCATATTCCGTGCCCAACCCCGATCCCATAAGCACACTGGCCAAAATCAAGAGCGGGAAACTGGAAGTGGACTGGAACACCAGCAGCCCTACCAGCGCACCCAGATAAAATGGCGCGGCAATCCAGGGTTTGGGAACGCGGTCGAGCAAGTAACCCATACCTACCTGCCAGGTGGCGGTGACCATGGAGAAGGTAGCGAGCACCGTGGTGGCGGATGCGGCACTGATGCCACGATCCATCAGCATGGGGATCACATGGGCAAACACCGCCGTCATGCACCCAGCACCCAGAGTAACAGCGGTCAAGATCATCCAGAATGTAGACGTCATACGCGCTTCGGGCAGCGTCATACCTTGCGATTGCGTGGTTTCCTCCGCAGTGGCACGGGGTGGGTCGTGCAGAAACAAGTACAGGATTGGAAATCCGACGATGATTATGGCCAGCGCAATTCCCTGATAGGCGCCACGCCATCCATAATTTGAGATCAAGGATTGAGCATAGATGGCTGCCAAGGCGCATCCCACACCGTTGCCCACGCCACCGGCTACTCCCAGAAACAGACCGCGATTCTGATCGAACCAGCCAGCGATCACCTTGGTAAACACGACGGAACTGGGAATGGCCGCGGTGATCCCCACCAGGGCATAAGCCAGATAAAATTGCCAGTGGCTTGCCGCGGCAAGTGATATGAGAAACACCGAACAAGCGAACAGCAGATTTCCCGCCAAAATCACCAGCCGCGCGCCATAACGATCAATGATCCGGCCCACGATGGGATAACTCAGTACCCCTGTTACTGCGATAATCAGCAGCACAATGGAAACAGCGGAACGTGGCCAGCCGAATTCCGTGGCAATGGGGATCAGAAACAAACTGAACACCGTATACACCATGGGCGTCACGCTGACGGCGTTGCCCACGGTGCAGGCGAATACCACACCCGATGGTCGGGAAAACAGTTTCAACGGCGCGGTCTGCATCGGCATCCTTTAGTAAAAATTCCCTGCTTCCGGCCCATCACCGGACCTCCGGATAAGGCGTGGCACCGGACACTGAAAGGGGCCGGGTATTTCCCCGTTACCGACCATTGATCGCTACCATAACCGGGCATTTCTTCAAATCGGCGTGCGTATCCATGATAGTCAAGCTGGTGTTTTTCCACAATAATGCCAGTGCATATTGAACAATAACCAGGTGGCGGCGCATGCATGGATTATTGCGCTCGAAACGTCAACCACCGACAAGACAAGCTATATCACGCAATCAGGTTGAATCACATTGGCCATCTTCTCCGACAATCCCGCGCTGCGTAATCACTGGTACGTGGTGGCGACTGAACTGGAAGTCGCTGAAAAATGCGTCGCTCGAGCGCTGCTCGGCCAGCGCATTGTCATTTACCGGGATACCAACGGCCTTCCGGTCGCCGCGCCGGATCGCTGTCCGCACCGCGAAGCACCCCTGTCAGCGGGCGCAATGGAAAATGGAGTCTTGACCTGTTGTTATCACGGCTGGCGGTTTGGCGCAGGTGGCAAGTGCATAGCCATTCCTTCCGCGGATGCCGCATTTCCCATTCCGCAGACTGCGCACTTGCCCTGCATCAAGTCCGTGGCGCGCTATGGACTGATTTGGGTATGCCTTGGCGATACCCCGGCACAGTTGCCGAATATCAGCCAGGAAAATGATCCGGCATTCAGACGCATTAATAACCCCGTGGAGGAATGGAAGACATCCGCGCTACGCATGACCGATAACTTCCTGGACATCGCCCACTTCCCCTGGGTACACACCGGTACCTTTGGCAACCGGCAACGGACTCAGATTGCGGAAATCGAACTGGAGATGCTGGAGGATGATTTTTTTGGCTACAGATATGGCGTGACCGCGGAGAACCCCCCCAGCGCCCATCTCATCACCGGTCAGGCCAGCGGCACTGTGAATCGAAAAATGGACACCGGGTTTCACCTGCCATTCACGGTGCGCAGCACTATCCTCTACGAAACAGGGATGCGTCATGTAATCCTGATGTTACCCACACCCCTGGATGATTTGACTTCCTATTTCACCTTCGTGGTCTGGCGTAATGATGACTTTCGGGTTTCAGCGGCGGATGTGATTGCGTTTGATCGTTCCATCAGCGCCGAAGACAAGGTTATGCTGGAGCGCATTCCCGGAGTGCTGCCGCTGGCGCCGCGTGGCGTCACCAGCACCCATTCGGACAAGGCCTCCGCGGCCTGGCGACATCAGTTCGCGCGCCTGCTGGGAATGTCCCTGGAGGAGCCACGATCGATTTCCCAAGCTGTGTAATTCAGTATCCGAGACATCTCAGGTTAACGCCATGAGCGTGTGCGTGCTGGGTTCCATCAACCTGGACATTGTCGCGTCAGTGGACCGGCTGCCCCAGGCCGGCGAAACCGTGATCGCCCAACGGGTGGAATTGTTCCCCGGAGGCAAAGGTGCCAATCAGGCCACCGCCGCCGCGCGCATGGGTGCCGACACCATGATGATCGGCGCCGTGGGAGCTGACGATTCCGGCGCCAGAATGCGCGCCACCCTGGAGTCTGTCGGCGTCAACACCAAGCACATTAAGACCCTCGTCTCCCACCCCACTGGCCAGGCCTATATTAATGTCGCCGCCTCCGGCGAGAACTCCATTGTGGTGGCAGCTGGCGCCAACCATGCCGTCACACCGGATTTGATCGCGACGGATGCGCTATCGGGATGCAAAGTATTTCTCGCGCAGTTGGAAGTACCCTTGTCCACCATTGAGGCACTGTTTCAAAGCGAACCCGCGCAGCGCGGCACGACCATTTTAAATGCGGCACCGGCACATGCTGCGGCGGCAAATATTTTTCCCCTGGCCAGCATTCTGGTAGTTAACGAAACAGAACTGGCCAGCTATGCGGGGCTGAAGGAAATTCCCACGCAATCCGATGCAGTAATCGCCGCGGCACGAAGATTAATCTGCCGCGAGGGTCAAACTATCGTGGTCACCCTCGGCGCCCAAGGCGCCATCGCGGTCAACACCGCCCACGACCAGATCATCCCGGGCCGAACTAGCCAAGTTATGGATACCACCGGCGCCGGGGATTGTTTTTGTGGCGTCCTGGCGGCAACTTTGGCCGCCGACCGAACTTTGGAACAGGCAATGAAATTGGCGGTCACCGCCGCCTCCCTCTCCGTAGAACGGGCGGGCGCCTCCACTTCGATGCCGACCCGGGCAGAAGTGGAATCGCTAATGGCCACTTGAGCTGGATCAGGGCCAGAAAATTCAAAGTGCGCGCGCAGGCTAGATTGCCCAGGGCGGCGTACACTAGTATGTCTCAATCCACTCCGTTACCGAACTACCGTCAATGAAATCTCCAATAAACGGTTCCAGCCTGAACGACGCTTTTTTTGACAGCCTTGGCACGTCCATTCTGCCGCTGGAGGAAGCCGAGTGTTTGCCGCCGATCTGTTATACCGGCAGCGATTTCTACGAGTTTGAAAAGCAGGCCATTTTCGATCACGAGTGGCTGTGCGTTGGTCGTGAGTCTCAAGTCAGCAAACCCGGCGATTACTTCACCACATCAATTGTCGGCGAGCCGCTGATCATCGCCCGCACACTGCAAGGAGAATTAAAGACCATGTCCGCGGTGTGTCAGCACCGGGGCATGCTGGTGGCGGAAGGCTGTGGCAACGCCCGCGGTTTCCTCTGCCCCTACCATCACTGGTCCTATTCCCTGGATGGGGCACTGGTGGGCGCGCCGGCCATGGAGAAGGCCTGCAACTTTAACAAGACTCGTATCCGCCTGCCATCCCTGATGGTGGAAACCTGGCAGGGTTTCATCTTCGTAAATTTTGACGCCAATGCCGCGCCGTTGGCGCCGCGCCTGACCACGGTGGATGCCGCTGTGGAACGCTTTGATATGGCCAAAGCGGAGGCTGTGGGTTCACCACAGACCATGAAGTTCGACTGGAACTGGAAGGTAATGTTTGAAAACAATAACGATGGCTACCATGCCAATCGCCTGCACCAGGGCCCGTTGCATGACTTCATCCCCAGCCGGCTCGCCACTTTCCCCGAGATGCCCGCCAACTCCGCCGGCTATTTGCGCTATAACGGCACACTGCATCCCGACGCCAGTTTTAATGCCACCCAACGCGCGGTATTGCCGGTATTCCCGCGACTGACCGAAGAAGATCGAAAGCGCGTGGTGTTCGTGAATATCCCGCCGTCATTGTCTCTGGTGATGACAACGGAAATGGTGATCTATCTGGTGGTGCGCGCCACCGGACCTGAGCGCCATGAAATGGATGTGGGTGAGCTGGTGGCCCCCGGCGCCCAAAACGACGATGGCTTCAAGCACCGACTGGAGCTGATCAATTCCGCCGCCGGCAAAATCATGGCCCAGGATCAACATGTGGATGAGTTGGTGCAAATCGGTTTGCGTTCCCGCTTTGCCACCCGCGGACGCTATTCCTGGCAGGAAGGCGCCCAGATAGATTTCAATCGCTGGTTGGTGCCGCGCTATCGTTCCTGCTGGCAGCGTTTGCGCCAAGCCTGATCCCAGCGAAACCCCATGACTGGAAAATCCAGAATGCCGGTGCTGTTCATCGGTCACGGCAGTCCCACCAATGCGCTGGAGACCAACGTGGCCACGGAAACATGGCGTTACTTGGCGGAAACGTTGCCGCGCCCAAAGGCCGTCCTGTGTATCTCCGCCCATTGGTACACCCGCGGCACGGCGGTCACAGCCATGGCGAAACCCCGAACCATTCACGATTTTGGTCCGCTGGCGCCGGAACTGTTCACCATTCAGTATCCCGCGCCGGGCGACCCGGCTTTGGCCACGCGAGTGCAATCCCTGCTTGCGCCCACACTGGTAACGCTGGATAGCTCCTGGGGACTGGACCATGGCACTTGGTCGGTGATGGTGAAGGCCTACCCAAACGCCGATATGCCGGTGGTGCAACTGAGCATGGACATGACTCTGTCACCGGCACAACATCTGGCCCTGGCCCAGCGCCTGAAACCATTGCGGGACGAGGGCATTTTGATCATCGGCTCAGGCAATATTGTCCATAATCTCTCCATCATGAACTGGGACAAGGCATCCCCGCCCTATGACTGGGCATTGCGCTTCAATCAGAGAATCAAGGACGCCATCCTGCGTGATGACCCACAAAGCGTGTGCGATTACACAGCCGCCGGTCGGGACGCTGAGCTGGCGGTGCCCAGTCCGGATCATTATTGGCCCTTGCTGTACTCCCTTGGCGCCCGTGATGCCGGGGACAAAGTCACATTTCTGACGGATTTCATTCAATTCCGGTCCTTGGGCATGACCAGCGCCTACTTCGGCGCGCAACCACTGGCTGTCTGATCCGATCTGATGCCGGGGGATCCACCCGGTATTGACCGTCTGTCCCGGCATGCACACAATCCGCCGGTGCGATTGTTATCCTCAATAAGGACCTCGAACGCTTGAAAGCCTGGCAATTCACCACCCAGACACTTCCCGTGCCGGAACAGCAAAAAGCCTGGCGCGAGGCCATGGGTCAACTTTGTCTGCCAGTGGGAGCATTAACAAAGTCCGCGGGCTTTCGCGGCAAAATTTCCTGTATTCATTCACCATTGGGAATTGAGTTTGCGCTGGTGGACGCCGATGCCCAGGAAATTTCCGGAAAATATCTGGATCAACCCGCAGCTCTGTGGCTCACGTTGCTGGTGGAAGGGGAAGTGGTTCTGAGTTATGACGATCAGGAAATCTCCCTGTCCCCGGGTGACATCGTCTATGGGCCCACGTTTGTAGAAGCCACCATGCGCTTCAAAACCAAATTCCGGCAACTGTTTGTCAATGTGCAGCGCCTGCTGGTGAATCCCCGGGTGTTTGCTCCGTTGTCTCTCAAAGTGGGCTATCTGCCGGCAAAATCCGGAATCAATCATGTGTTCTCCGGCATGTTGTTTTCCCTCGCTGAAGTTATTGATGAAATCTCCATGGAGCAATTGCGGCCCGTAGAGTTGTCGCTGACCGAGTTTCTGCTCACCAGCCTGGATGAGGAAAAATCCGTATTCAGCCTGGGCGGCGTCACCGGCGCCCGGGCATCGCACCTGCACCGGATCTGCCAACGCATTGAAGGTATGCTCAGTGAGCCGGATTTGACCCTGCCGAAACTGGCAGAGGCGGAAGGCGTGTCTACCCGTTATCTACAGAAACTTTTCACCGAGGCCGGCAATACCTTCACCCATTATGTCCGCACCCGTCGCCTGGAACGTTGCCGCGCGGATCTGATTAGTCC
>JAYUHG010000333.1:0-3281 GCA_043767195.1 Gammaproteobacteria bacterium
GCCGAGCGCTTTTACGCCTTGCGTGAGGAATTCAATCTCACCCCCCACTCTCGCCGCCGCGCCGCGCTGTTCATTTATCTGAACCGGCATTGCTACAACGGCCTGTGCCGCTACAACGCCAGCGGTGGATTCAATACCCCGTTTGGCCGCTATCGCCGACTCCTATTACCGGAACGGGAAATGCGCGGCTTCATTGCCAAGGCTAAGAATGCCCGCTTCATGCATGCCGGATTTGACGAGACCATGGCCCTGGCCCGGCGCGGGGATGTCGTGTATTGCGACCCGCCCTACATGCCGTTAAGTCGCACGGCTCATTTCACCGACTATCACAGCGGCGGATTTGGCTGGGAAGATCAGGAGCGGCTCGCGCAATTGGCACAACAACAGGCACAGCGTGGCATCCATGTGGTGGTGTCGAACCACGATACCGAGGCCATGCGCAAGCTCTACACTGATCTTGGCGCCCGGCTGGAAAGTTTCCAGGTCAGACGCTACATCAGTTGCATTGCCAAGCGCCGCAATCGCGTGGGTGAATTACTGGCCATTTTTGGCTAGGCTGCCACTCGCAATGACACTGAACCTCGCCATGGAATTGATCCGCCGCCGCTCGGTAACCCCCGAAGACGCCGGCTGCCAGCAAATTGTTACCGAACGTCTGAGCAAGGCCGGCTTTCACGCTGAACATCTGCGCTACGGCAAAGTGGACAATCTCTGGATCACCCACGGCGATGGGAACCCGGTCTTTTCCTTCCTCGGTCATACCGATGTGGTGCCCACCGGCCCAGTCACTGCTTGGAAAAGCGACCCCTTTGAACCCGTAGTGCGCGACGGCCTGCTCTATGGCCGCGGCGCCGCTGACATGAAGGGCAGCGTGGCCGCCATGGTGGTGGCGTTGGAACAATTTGTTGACGCCAATCCGAATCATCGCGGCACATTGGCATTGCTGCTTACCAGCGATGAGGAAGGCATGGCCGAGGATGGCACGCGCCGGGTCATTGAGCATCTGGGCAGCAACTTCGTGAATATTGACTGGTGCCTGGTGGGAGAACCATCGAGTCTGAATGCACTGGGCGATGTAGTTAAGAACGGTCGCCGTGGTTCCCTGACCGGGATGCTGACAGTTGCTGGCACCCAGGGCCATGTGGCGTATCCCCATCTGGCCAGCAACCCCATTCATAATTGCGCACCGGCATTGGCTGAACTGTGCGGCATTGAATGGGATCGGGGCAATGAACATTACCCGCCCACCAGCTTTCAGATTTCAAATATTCATGCCGGCACCGGCGCTGACAATGTCATTCCCGGGCAGGTGGATATCCTGTTCAATTTCAGATTCTCCACGGCACTGACGCCGGCTCATATCCAGCAGCGAATGGCGGAAGTGCTGACGCGCCACAATCTGAAATTCAAACTGGACTGGCAGGCCCCGAGCCTGCCGTTTCTCACCACCGCTGGGTCATTGTTTGATGCCGTACGGGCGACAATCAAAGAAGTTGGTGGGCTGGATACCATGCCGTCCACCGCTGGCGGCACTTCCGACGGCCGGTTCGTGGCGCCCACCGGCGCCGAAGTGATTGAACTCGGCCCCTGCAATCGCACCATTCACAAGGTAAACGAATGCGTCAGCGTCGCCGATCTGGAGACACTGACGCGCATGTATGTAAGAATCCTTGAGCGTCTTCTAGCGGGTGGTCCCTCAGATTGACGATGCCATTCCGACGAGCGGCAGCGAGGAGGAATCTTTTAATTCGGAGAATGCAAGATTCCTCCATTCGGTCGGAATGACAAAATGAGACACTATTTGCTGATCTGATTGGTTGCCGGAGAAAATTGCCATGATTGAACGCTTCATTGAACGCGCCCTGTTCGCCAGCCGCTGGATCCTGGCGCCCGTGTATCTGGGCCTGTCCCTGGCGCTGCTGGCGCTGGCCATCAAGTTCTTCCAGGAAGTCGGGCATGTGTTCAGCGACTTGCTGATCATGCCCGAGGCCAACTTGATCCTCGGAATACTGTCCCTGATTGACATGGCGCTGGTAGGCAGCCTGGTGATCATGGTGATGCTGAGCGGCTATGAAAACTTCGTTTCGACGCTGGACGTGGCAGGCAAAGGCGACGAACTAAGCTGGTTGGGCAAGCTGGATGCAGCCACGTTGAAACTCAAAGTGGCGGCCTCCATCGTCGCCATCTCCTCCATACATCTGCTCAGAATCTTCATGCAGGCGCAGGATGTCCCCAATGACAAAATCATGTGGTATGTCATCCTGCACATGACCTTCGTGTTCTCGGCGGTGTTGCTGGCGCTGCTTGATCGCATGGCCTTCGCCAGCCACCGTCACCAGTCATCGTCACCAGCCACTGGCCACTAGGTAATCTCTGAACAAGCCCATCCTGGGCTCGTCAGAGGACGGCAAGCGAAAAGCGTGGTTTTCGCTTGCCTCACATTTTCAATGACTTGCAGTCATTGAAAATGGCAGTGCATCCCTGCACTGCGGAAGCTCTAATGTTAATCAGAGCTTCCCTAGCAACCAGCCACTATCTGAGAATATCCATGCGCTGCATGCGCAGCGCCGCCCGGTTGGAGGGTTCGCCCCGCACCCACAGTAACAACTCCAACAACATATCCGCGGTGAGACCCCAGACATAATCCTCCGCAGACCAGCGGAACCCCGGTGTCACCCGCTCCCTCCCCTGGAAAATGATCTTGTGCTCGTAGGAATTCTCCGGGCGCATGAGTACTTCGACATCCACCACCAGAACTTCCGCCACCTCGTTGGGATTCGGGTTCAGTTGCGGCCGTTGATCCAGCCATCCCACCACCGGCACCACATGATGCCCGGCCACGCTCCAGGCGTCGTCCAGGCGTCCCATGACGCGCACCAGGGCCGGATCAATTCCCAATTCCTCCTGAGTTTCGCGCAGCGCCGTATACGCTGGAGAGCTATCCGATTCATCGCAGCGTCCACCGGGGAAAGACACCTGCCCCGGATGACTTGGCATGTGATCCGGTCGCAACGTCATGGCCACTTCCACGCCGCCGCCATCCTTGGGCCAGAACGGCAGTAACACCGCGGCGCGGGAAAAGTGCGCCGGTAATGCGTCTGTGGGAAAAGTTTGCGTTTCACGCCCAGGGAGCGCGCGCAATCGGTCAAGAAAATGCTGTTGGAAGGTCATGTGTCGCACAGTGAATTATGAGCGGCGACTATGACAGAAGTGTGAATATATTGTAGTGGGTCAGTGTGTCATCCCGAACGAGCGCAGCAAGGAGGGATCTTGCTGTGGTA
>JAYUHG010000334.1:0-3275 GCA_043767195.1 Gammaproteobacteria bacterium
CGCCGCATGAGCCGCACCGAAGCGAAACGGCGCTTTGATCGCGCCGATCTGGAACAGCAGACCGCTGGAGTGGAATGCCGGAAAGACAAAGGCGTGGTGGACGAAATCCCTGGGGCTTACAAGGACATTGATACGGTGATGGCCAATCAGGCGGATCTTGTTGACGTGATTCATACGCTGAAACAAGTTGTCTGCGTGAAGGGGTGAAAGGCCACGTCCGGTGAAGCGTATCTCGTGAAGCGTGAAGCGTGAAATGAACCCAATCAATCTGTTTATAGTTTCGCGAAATACGCTTCACGCTTCACGAGATACTTCCTTTTCGAGGTTCGTTTCACGCTTTCAATTGATTGCCGATGACAATAGCCCTCTATACTTCCGCACCAGCGGGCCTTCGTTGTTGAGCAGCGCGAAAACATCTACTAACGCACGCCGGCCGCCGTCATCGCGGTAGCGGCGGTCCTGGCGGATGATGGTGAGCAGGTTTTCCATGGCGGGTTCGTAGTCTCCGGCTACTACTTTGCGTACGGCCAGGGCGAAGCGGGCGTCGAGGTTTTTGGCGTCGGCCTGCAACTTTTTTTCCAGTTCGGACATGGCTGGTGCGCCTTCGGCTTCGCGGGCGAAGGTGAGTTGGGCTTTCAGGATTCGGAATGCGTCGTCATGGGCGAGGTTGGGGGGCAGGTCGCGTAGCAATTGCTCCAATTCTTTCAGTGCTCCGGTTTGCAGCAGGGCGTTGCCCAGTTCCGGGTAAATGCGGAAATTGGTGGGGTCGGCGGCCAGCGTTTGTTCAAGGAGGGCGCAGGCCTGGGCGCCATCGCTATCCGCCAGCAGGGTTCGCGCTTGTTCAATGAGTTTGTCGGAATCCCGTGGCAGGAAGGGTTCCAATACGCGCCGGATGCTTTCCGCGGGCATGACGCCGCTGAACTGGGTGGCCACCTTGCCCTTTGCGAACACAATCACGGTGGGGACGCTGCGCACGGCGAAAGTGGCGGCCAGTTGTGGCTCCTGATCTATATCTACCTTCACCATGGCCACGCGATCACCGTATTCCTGCGCCAATGTTTCCAGGATGGGCGACAACATCAGGCAGGGCTGACACCAGGTGGCCCAGAAATCCACCAGCACCGGGCCGGTGACGGATGCCTTTAATACGCGTTCCTCAAATTGGGCGGTGGTGATGTTGTCCATGGCGACAAAAATAAGGACTTTTCCATGGATTACAAGCCCGAATTTCAAAAATGCTTTGCGTGGCGGCCTTTGATCCGAGAAATTGCCCATGCAGACATCGCGGGTGCGGTAAAATTTCCCGGGATTCGAGTGAGACCTATGAAACTGAATTTCACAAAAATGCACGGCACCGGCAATGACTTCGTGGTCCTGGACGGCTTCGCGCAACCACTGGCCCTGGACGCGGCGCGCATCCGCGCATTAGCGGATCGGCATTTCGGCATCGGCTGCGATCAGGTGCTGTTGCTGGAGCCTGCCACGCAATCCGGCGCCCATGCGCGCTATCGCATCTTTAACGCGGATGGCGGCGAAGTGGAGCAGTGCGGCAATGGTTCCCGCTGCGCGGCGGATTATCTTTTGCGCAGCAAGCGCGTTTCTGGAGAGAGTGTTCGCCTGCAAAGTCTGGCCGGGGAATTGATCGTGTATGTGGATAAGCCGGGCCATTATCGCGTGGACATGGGCGTGCCGGAATTTGTTCCCGCCGAAATTCCGCTCAATCGCCTTCGACGTGAACCGCAATACGACATTAACCTGCCACAGGGCAAGGTGGTGTTTAATGCAGTGTCCATGGGTAATCCACACGCCATCATTATGGTGCCGGATGTGGACGCCGCCGCCGTGGTGGCGATTGGTTCTGCCTTACAAGCGGCGCCGGATTTTCCCCGTAGTGTGAATGTAGGCTTCATGCAAGTGTGCAGTCCGGACCGGATCCGCCTGCGGGTGTATGAACGCGGCGTCGGGGAGACTTTAGCCTGCGGCAGCGGCGCCTGCGCGGCGGTGGCCGTGGGCCGTTTGTTCCACGGGCTCGGGACCGAAGTGCAAGTTGAGTTGAAAGGCGGGACACTGCTCATACAATGGCAGGGTGAAGGACAATCCATCTGGCTTACCGGGCCGGCAACCACGGTGTTTGAGGGCAGCATAGATTTATGAGCGAAGACAAGGGTGTGGAGTTGGATGCAAACAGGGTGGCCGATTATCTGCGTCGCCATCCGGAATTTTTTCAGCAGCACTCCGCGTTGTTGGCGGAACTGCACATCCCCCATGAGGCAGGTGGTGTGGTGTCATTAGTGGAGCGGCAGGTCACGGCATTGCGCGAACAGAATCAGAAAAGCCGTCAGCGTTTGATGCAACTATTCGACATCGCGCGCCGCAACCAGGAACTGGCGACGCGCATGCATCAGTTGGCATTGAACCTGATGGATGCCAATAATCCAAGCGATGTGTTTGCCGCGCTCTATGACAATTTACGCACGGATTTCAACGCGGATCGCGTGGCCGTGCGCCTGTTCGCCAAGCACGCGTTTCTGGAATCGCCTCCGGGAGATGAATACGTCGGCGTGGATGTGCGGGAAGAACAATTGTTTCGCGCCATTATTGACCGGGGTGAACCTCTGGCCGGTACGCTCAAGCGTCAGCAAAAGGTGTTCCTGTTTGGCGATGGAGGAGATGACATTCTTTCCGCGGTCATGGTGCCCTTGCGCGGCGAAAATTGGGGCGGGGTGCTGGCCATCGGCAGCACGGACGAAAACCGCTTCCAGGCAAATATGGGCGTGGAGTTGCTCACCAATCTGGGCGAGGTGTTGAGCCTGATCCTGAAGCCCTGGATTGCCAGCAAATAGAGGCTGTCGTCGCTACGTCTATAACAATGAGCATGGAACAGATAGCCGTCAAGCAAGTGGATGATTTCATCCGTTCCGTACAGCATCTTTCACCCCACACTCAGGCCGCCTATCGGCGCGATTTACAGGCGCTGCAACAGTACTGCGAACGCGACGGCGTGGATAACTGGAGTCAACTGGATGGTCGCCGCCTCGGTGGCTATGTGGCGCAACGGCATCGCCAGGGGATCGGCGGTCGCAGTTTGCAACGCAATCTCTCCTCGGTGCGCGCCTTCTTCCGCTACCTGAATCAAAAAGGCTTGGCCGGCGGTAATCCGGCCACGGGCCTGATCACACCCAAGACACCGCGACGCCTGCCCAAGGCCCTGGATGTTGATCAGGCCGGGCAGTTGATGAACATCAGCAGCGACGACCCGCTGGCCATCCGGGATC
>JAYUHG010000335.1:0-3260 GCA_043767195.1 Gammaproteobacteria bacterium
GTGCTGTTGATATAACCCGCGGCCTGGGGATCACTGCCGGTGAAATCAAAGGTGATGTCGGATTTCTTTACTTTGAGACGCACGCGCACCGTGATCATCTGATCCTTGTTGATGCCGTCGTGATCTATCTTGCGCTCACCACAATAATCGCCATCGGGAACCTGGCTGATCACCCCGCGCATCTGGCGCTCCGAGGCGTCAAAGATCTGATTGATGGCGGCATGCAGTGTATTCGGGCCGTACTTCTCCAGCAGCGTGGTGAGATTGCGCGCGCCAATGGTGACGGCGCCTACCTGACAATGGAGATCCCCTTCCACCAGAAACGGCAAATGCACATTCAACAGAATTGTATCCAGCAACCCCTTGTTGACCTTGCCGGCGCTGTAAAACTAGGACGGCGGAATACGGATGCATTCCTCCCAGATACTGCGCGCGCCGGGGTTGTAACCGGCCACACCGCTGCCACCCACATCGGCGTGATGGCCCTTGCAGATGGACCAGAACTCCACCTTGCCCTTGAAGAACACGGGCTTGGCGATGGTGATATCCGGCGGATGGTTATTACCACGGTAGGGATCGTTAAGAATGAAAATGTCACCTTCGTTGATATCGCCCGCAAAGGTGGCGGCAATACTGCGAATGGCGTATGGCAACGCACCCATCAACACCGGAATATAAGCCGTCTGGGCCACGAGCCTTAATTCCCGATCAAAAATCCCGGTAACGAAATCCCGTGCCTCGGAAAAGATCGGTGAGCGCGAGGTGCGCAGCATGGTCAGGCCGATTTCCTTGCTGATGGCGTCCAGCCGGTTGTCAATGACCGAAACGCGAATGGGATCTACTTTCTCCACGCGTCTGCTGCCATTGATTTTCTTTGCTGTCTTTTTCATGTTGCCTCCTTACCGCAGTTTCTTGCACAGCTTTTCGACTATTTGACCCTTGCCGTACATCAGATAGTTCTGAAAATCGTCGCACATCAGATCAAAATCCGGTGGCACGATAATGGTAGTCGTGGGCTGCACCACTATGGCTGGGCCTGGGATGCGATTACCGGCATCCAGCTTCAAGCCATCGAACACCGGCGCCTCGCGGAATTTGCCGTCAAAGCAGACGCGGCGCTTGCCAATGCGGGCGTGGGCGGAGCTGCTGCCCTTGCGCTTGAATTTCTCCTGCTTGGGCTTCTTGGTGCGACCGCGGGCGGTAATGCGCAGGTTAATGAGTTCCAGGGACGCGCCGCCCATGGAGTAACCGTACAAGCCGTCGTGGCGCTTGTGAAAATCCGCGGCCATTTTCGCCAGCGCAGCCTTGTTGATTTTGCCGGAAGCAGGCACCAGCACGTCCACTTCGTTGAACTGGCCCACATAACGAATATCCGCGCTGTAGCGGATCTCGATACTGCTGTCTTTCACATGCTCGGTCTTCAATATCTTGCGGGCATCCGTCGCCATCTCAGCGAACAACTTCTGCACTTCCGCCGGCTTCACTTGATCGAAATCCCGGGCATAGGTGCGTACATAGTCATGCTTGAGATCGGAAATGAGCATGCCCGCGGCGCAGAACACCGATGAAGCGCGCGGGATGAGGATGAGAGGTATCTCCAATTCCCGGGCAATGGGCGCCGCATGGATGGGCCCCGCCCCGCCGGCCACGATGAGCACGAATTCTCGCGGATCATAGCCACGCTGCACGGACACCACGCCCAATGCCGCCGCCATGTTGGCGTTGACGATATCGAAAATACCCGTGGCCGCCTGCACCGCATCCATCTTCAACGGCCTGGCGATGTGTTTTTCCACGGCCTTGCGCGCGGCTTCGCCATCGAAATTCAATTCCCCGGCCTCGAAGAAGCCCGGATCAAGATAACCCAGCACAAACTGGGCATCGGTCACCGTTGGCAAGGTGCCGCCGCGGCCATAACAAGCCGGGCCAGGTTCCGCGCCGGCGCTCTTCGGTCCCACGGCCAGCAATCCGCCGCTGTCAACCCAGGCAATGGAGCCGCCGCCGGCGCCAATGGTGTGAATATCCAGAATCGACGAAGCGATGCGATGTTCACCGATAACACCCTCCGTGGTCACGGAAGGTTCTGCGTCCTTCACCAGCGCCACATCAAATGAAGTGCCACCCATGTCCACGGTGATGACATTGCGAAAGCCATGGGTGCTGCCATAGAACACCCCGGCCATGGGCGCCCCGGCCGGACCTGATAACAATGTGTTGGACGCAAACCGCTGCGCCACCTCCGGCGACATGACGCCGCCGTTGGATTGCATAATTAATAGTGTGCCGCCAAAACGTCGCAATTCCAGTTCGTTTTGCAAGCGGCGCAGATACCGGGTCAGCACCGGCCCCACATAGGCATTCAATGCCGTGGTGCTGTGACGTTCATAGACGCGAATTTGCGGCAGGATTTCCACGGACAGGGAGATATAGATGCCCGGCAGTTCCTGTTCCAGAATTTCTCTCACACGCAATTCATGGGCCGGATTGCGGAACGACCACAGGAACGACACGGCGACAGCTTCCACCTTCTGTTCCAGAAAATATTTCGCCGCGGCACGCACATCGGCCTCGTTCAGCGGTTGTACCACAGTGCCTTCGACGGAAATACGCTCGTCCACCACGCGAATCAGGTGCCGCGGCACCAGCGGCGTCGGCGCCGCATATTTGTCGAATTGCCGCTCTTTCATGCCGCGGCGCATATTCAACACATCGCGGAAACCCTTGGTAGTCACAAATCCGGTCTTGGCGCCATCACCGGTGAGCGTGGCATTGGTGGTGATTGTGGTGCCGTGTACCACGGTATCGACTTGCTTGAGAAAGGTCGCCAGGGACACGCCCCTGGCGGTGGCCGCCTTCTCCAGCCCACGAAAGAACCCGATGGAAGGATCCTTGGGCGTAGTGGAAGTCTTGTAAATGTCCGCGTTGCCGCGCTCATCCACGACCAGGAAATCCGTGAAAGTGCCGCCGACGTCAACTCCAACTCGTAATCCCATGCTGTTCCCCGTTGGTCTTGCTTGGATACTGGTAGTATTTCAGTCTGTCATTTCGAGCGCAGCGAGAAATCCTGGAGGTTTTAGACATTCCCGAATGACTAGATTCCTCGCTCCGCTTGGAATGACAACTTCGCATAAAGCCACTAGCTAAAGGTATCAACTTTCAATAGAATATCAATCAATATTTCATTGCCAAGGTTTGCGGCCCCATGAACAAGCGCATTAAGGTCATTTTCCCGGTGCCCATGTCCGAGCATACCCGTGGGC
>JAYUHG010000336.1:0-3252 GCA_043767195.1 Gammaproteobacteria bacterium
CCAGCAGGCCGGTGCGCAGACCGGCAACGAGGGTTGGTGCTAAGCGCGTACCCGGGCGGTTGGTTCTATTTGTGCTGTACTGCAACATAAATTTTCTCCTGTTGGGCGTATTAAATCCGCAACGCAGTTATGGATTCCGCAACTTAAATAATGATCCCATCAAATGGCTCCGGTATATTGAACAATCCTCATTTTCGCCCTGCAATAGTTAAGTTGCCAGAAACACACGACCAGGGGCGGCGCGGATTGTGATTTCACTGTCTGCCGTGTAAGGAAGATCGGGGTTTCGGGCCGAAGGGCCGAAGGGGAGAAACAGTCGTGTCCAGATTGGATTGCAATCCTGCAGCGGGGGGTGATGACAATGCGGAGCTGACCGCCGACCTCCACTTCAGCCTGTGGCGCTCCCCCTATGTGGATGGCCTGGACGTGGTGGAATCCTCCACCCACCAGCGTTGTTACCCGCTGCATCTGCATGAGGCCATGGAGATCATCTGGATGCAGCGGGGCAGCGGCGCAGTCGAGTGTCGGGGCCGGCAGCATTTGCTGCAGGCCGGTGAGGCCTGCGTAGTAAGTCCGTACGAATTTCATGGCGGCGGGGCGGCACTGAGCACCGGGCCCATCAAATTCTGCCTGATCCACGTGCCGCAAAGGCTGATCATGCCGGGCTTTATTGCCCAGTACTTCCGCGCTCCCAACTCGGGGGCGTTGCTGCCTCTGAAAACGATTCCGCGCGGCAGCGCAGACCGCCTGTTGTCCGATCTGGTTGCCTCATTGCTGGGTGATCGCGGGCCGGAACAGCACTTGCGCAGCATCGCCACCGCCTTGGACGGGTTGCTGTCACTGGAGATCGGTCGCAGGAGTTCAACGCCAGCCGGCCAGCAGGCACGTCACCCGGCCATTGAGCACGTGAAATCCATCATCCGCCACCACTATGCAGAGCCGTTGAATGTGGAGGCACTGGCCAGCGAGGTGGACCTGAACGAGCGCTACCTGATCTCCCTGTTCCGTCTCGCCACCGGCATTCCGCCGCACCAATTCCAGATCGCCGTGCGCGTGGACCACGCCCGGCGCCAGTTGCCGTCCGGAACGCCGCTGAGCAGCATCGCGACATCGTCCGGGTTCGCCGACCAGAGCCATCTGAACCGGCACTTCAAACGCCAGTACGGCTTCACCCCAGGCGTGTTCCGGCGCCTGCTGTTGCCCACCTGAATTCCCGTTTCGGGTTGCATGTTCCGCGGCCGGCTGAATATTTAGTAAACGCGTTGACTTTATATCCATGTACCAACAGAATGCGGCGCATCCCATGCAAGACGCTTTTCGCAACACACCGGGCTACCTGATCCACGAAAACGCGCGCTTGCTGAATCGCGTATATGACCAGCGCATGAGCAAACTGGGCATGACGCGGGCGCAGTGGTGGGTGCTGGCGAAGTTGTATTTCAACGATAACGTGACGCAGACGGAACTGGCCGAGGAACTCGGCTTCGGCAAGGCGGCGCTGGGCGCGCTGCTGGATCGGCTGGAGGCCAATGGCTGGATACGCCGGTGCCCGCACCCGGACGACCGGCGTGCGCGCCGCGTGCTGCGCACACCCAAGGCGGAAGCCGTGATGGCCGAGATGCGCAGCGTTGCCGTGGCCATGAACCGGGATCTAGTCCGGGGCCTGAGCCGCACTGAACACGCCACGCTGGTGCGCTTGCTTAAACGTGTGCGCGAAAATCTGGAGCGTTAACACAACGGGAGCGGGGACAGATTGTGAGGAAGGTCCGAACCAGGTCTTTTGTCGTCATGCCGTTGAAAAACGGCATCCAGCGGGTAATTGTTTTTACTGGATTCCGCCCCGGCTTTCGCCGGGGTGCCGGAATGACAAACTGATCATGACGGGGGGATAAAACCATGCAATACAAAAAGTCCGAGGCGAAGGAATGGGCTCGGGATGTCTACCAGGGTCTGGATACGACCATCCTGCCCTGCTTCACGCCGGATGAGCTGAAGCTGGACGAAGCCGGCATCCGCCATGACATGCGGATGTTGTGCCGGCAGGGATTTTTCGCGGTGACGCTGGTGTCCGGCGGCGAGGCCGGCACAACCCTGGAGGAGGACAAGCGCTGGGTCGAGTGGTGCGTGGACGAGGCCCGGGGCAAGGTCGGAGTCACGCTCAATGTTCGCTACTACACGCTCGCGGAAAATATCGAAATGGCGCGCCATGCGGAGGCGGTCGGCTGCCACAGCATCATGATCAGCTATCCCACCAATTTTCATCCGCGCTCGGAGGAGGAAATTTACCAGTACACGAAGGCGATAGCGGATGCCACGGGCATCGGCGTCATCCTGTTTCCGTCGGTGAAAAATGAATTTGCCGCCCCCTATCGCGTGTCGGCGCAGACGCTGGCGCGGCTGGCGGATCTCGACAATGTCATTGCGTTAAAGATCGGCGTACTGGAATGGCATTGGATTGACGCCTGTTTCCGGTTGTTTGGCGATCGCGTACTGATCAGCTATCCGTTTGACGACGCCTGGCCGACCATGATCCGGAAATATGGCATGCAATGGTCCGGCGCGGCGCCGTGGCACAACCTGCAAACTGAGGCGGATCCACGCGAAGTGCGCCTGTTCAATTTCATCCGCGACGGGCGTATGGACGAGGCCGGCGAGTTGTACTGGCGCATGGATCCGTTACGCAAGGCCATCCTGTCCATCGCCATGCCCAGCGCGCTCATGGGCATGTATAACTTTGACCAGTGGAAATACCTTGATTCCTTACTGGGGTTCACCGGCGGCGAAATGCGCATGCCGAAGATGATGCTGTTCCCGTGGCAGAAAATGCAGTTGCAGGCGGCCATGGCGATGTCGGGTCTGCAACCCGTGCTGAAGACATCCACCCCCGGAGCATGAGCGGGGAAGCGCCATTCCGGGAGCGGGGCCACAATCGGTTGTAATGCCGATGCCGGACACACAGGACGTCTTGCCACGGATCGCTATCATCGGCGCCGGACCTAGCGGTCTGTGCGTGGCGCGGACGTTTGTCCGTTACGGCATTTCCTATGATCAGTTCGAGGCCGACGCCGCCTTGGGCGGGATCTGGTATCACGGGGCCTATGCCACGGCGCACATCATCTCATCGCGCAAGATCAGCCAGTTTCCGGAATATCCCATGCCCGCCGATTACCCGGATTTTCCGAGCCAGCAACAGGTGCTGGACTATCTGAATGCGTATGCCGGCTATTTTGCGCTGCGGGACCGGATCACGTT
>JAYUHG010000337.1:0-3239 GCA_043767195.1 Gammaproteobacteria bacterium
CCAGACCGCAGACAAGAAGATTACGCATCATGGGGTTTCCCCTCCAGCATACTTTTGACATGTGTTTACTTCTCCTGTGAGCACGGATTGATATTACCCAGGCTGTCCAGATCATCCGCGCCGGCAACGCCGCGCACCGGGGCTTCGCCGGTAATCTTTCCATTCTGCACCAGCAATAACGGCTGCCGTAGCTGGCCGTTGCCGCGGAAACTCATTTCCGCGCCTTTCTGGCCATCGAATTTCAGTTCCTGACGTAGGAACGTCAGTAACGTCGCGGAATTGGGGTCATTCAGCCTGGCAATCGTATCGGAGGTCATCTTGACCGCGGCCCACCCGGCCCAGGCGTAATCATCCATAGGCTGGGTGTGCGCGGCGCGGAAACGCTTATTCAGGTCACGACCGGCGTATTTCATGAAATCCCCATGCCAGGCATTGGCGCTGACCTCGGCGCCGGGGTTCACCTTTTGCCATTGCGTCACTGCATCCCGCAGCATCGCCTCGCTGGGTATTACATGCAGTACATTGGCAGTACACGCCGCGCGCAGGGCATCTTCTTTTGCCCGGAGATTGAACACCGGCACACCGCCAGCGGAGGCCGCCAGCCCGGGCAATTCGCTTGCGTTTACCGCCGCCATGACCGCGGCTACACCAGACATGGCCTCTGCGGGAAGGGTGCCCGGTGGGCGCACGTTAATAATGTAAATTTGCCCCAGGAACCGTCCCTGCAGATTGGCTTCGTGCAGCCCCTGGCGGACGCCTAGATAGGCGGGGTCATCTTCCGCGCCTACATAAAGGAGTCGGATCTCCGTGGCGCCAAATCCAGTGGTTGGCAGCCCGGCACAGAAAAGCAGGGTGATAAGCGTATATCTTAACCTTAAGTCCATGGGCGCTGAGTCCGGGTTGAAATTCTCATGGTTAATTTAGACCGTGGTTCATGGGCCAAATTCCAGCAGCGGTGCGGGTCACCTGTACATATTTGCATATTTGTGCAATCTTTAGTGTAGATAATGAGCTAGGGCAAATTTCACCATTGTTTGGCGGTCCGTGCCACGGGGAGATTGCCCAGCATGATTCACGGATTTTTGTTATTGAACGGAACTGCGAGGGAGTGTGACCTATGCTGAAGGCACTACAGATTGAACCGGAAAAGTGTACCGGTTGCCTGCAATGTGAAATGGCCTGTTCGTTTCACGCCGACGGAGTGTTCAACCCGTCCAAATCGCGCATCAAGATTTTCACCTTCCATGACGAAGGGCGCTTTGTGCCCTACACCTGTACCCAGTGCTCGGAAGCCTGGTGCATGCATGCCTGCCCGGTGGAGGCCATTGTGTTGAACGACAAGACCGGCGCCAAGGAAGTCCTGGCCGATGTCTGCGTCGGTTGCAAGGTCTGCACCATTGCCTGCCCGTTCGGTACTGTCAATTACGACCAAGCAAGCAAGATCGCGTATAAGTGCGACCTCTGCGGCGGCGATCCGGAATGCGCCAAGGCCTGTCCCACCGGCGCGATTACTTATGTGGATGCCGATCACACTGGTCTGGCGCGGATGCGCGGTCATGCCGCCAAAACCGCCGGCGTCGGCGCCTGAGTTTTAAGGAGAAAGATCATGGCTTGGACCAAGAAAGTATTGCGTATCAACCTCACCACCGGTCATATCGGCACGGAAGCGCTGAATATGGAGTGGGCCAATGACTATCTCGGTCAGCGTGGACTGGCGACCAAATACCTCACCGAAGAAATAGATCCCAAGTGCGACGCGCTCGGGCCGGACAACAAATTCATCATGACCACGGGCCCGCTGACCGGGACCATGGCCGCCACCGGCGGTCGCTATTCCATCGTCACCAAAAGCCCGCTCACCGGCTGTGTCGCCTGCTCCAATTCCGGCGGGTTTCTCGGCGCGGAAATGAAGTCCGCCGGCTGGGACATGATCATCTTTGAAGGCAAGTCGCCCAAGCCGGTTTTTCTGCATCTCGAAAATGAGACTGCCGAGCTCGTGCCCGCAGACGAGATCTGGGGCACCTCGTGCTGGCACGCAGACGAGTGGATCCACCGCAAATACCAGGATCCACTACTGCGCATCGCCGTGATCGGCCGGTCGGCTGAGAAGGGTTGTCTGTACGCCGCCGTGGTCAATGACCTGCACCGTGCAGCGGGCCGATCTGGCGTGGGTACCGTGATGGCGTCGAAGAATCTGAAGGCGGTGGCCATCCGCGGGACGCGCGGTGTCGGAAATGTGCGCGATATTTCCGCATTCATGGCAGCGGTGAATAAAGGCAAGAAGGTGCTGGCGGATAATGCGGTCACAGGGCAGGGCCTGCCCAAATACGGCACCCAGGTGCTGATGAATATCATCAATGAAATCGGGGCCATGCCCACGCGTAATATGCGCGAGGTGCAATTCGAAGGCTCCAGCAAGATCTCCGCGGAGGCCATGCACGAGCCACGCAAGAGCGACGGCAAACCGAATCTGGTCACCAACGCCGGTTGCTTTGCCTGCACCATCGCCTGCGGGCGTATCTCAACGATTGATCGCGGCCACTTCACCATCAGTAATAAGCCGCAATACTGGGGCGCTAATGGCGGGCTTGAATACGAAGCGGCTTGGGCGATGGGATCGGATGCCGGCGTGGATGACCTGGATGCATTGACCTACGCCAATTTTCTCTGCAACGAAGATGGCTTTGATCCGATTTCCTTTGGCTCCACCGTAGCGGCGGCCATGGAACTGTATGAGATGGGGGTCATCACGAAAAAACAAACCGGTGGCGTTGAACTCAAGTTCGGTTCCGCCGAGGCATTGACCTGGGCCGCGGAAGTCACAGCCAAAGGCGAGGGGTTCGGGCTCGAACTGGGCCTGGGGTCCAAGCGTCTGTGCGAGAAGTACGGCCATCCGGAGCTTTCCATGACGGTGAAGGGGCAGGAATTTCCCGCCTATGATCCACGCGGTATTCAGGGCATGGGCCTGGCCTACGCCACCGCTAACCGTGGCGCCTGCCATTTGCGCGGTTATACGGTGGCGTCAGAGGTCATGGGCATTCCCGTGAAAACCGATCCGCTGGTCACGGACGGCAAGGCGGATCTGGTCAAGGCCTTCCAGGATGCCACGGCCATCGTGGATTCCACCGGGCTGTGCGTGTTCACGACCTTTGCCTGGACCATGGACGACATCGCGCCACAAGTGGATGCGGCATGTGAGGGCGGTTGGACCGCGGCAAAGATGATCGAGACCGGTGAGC
>JAYUHG010000338.1:0-3239 GCA_043767195.1 Gammaproteobacteria bacterium
CCGAGACCCAGGTCCCACATCATTTCTTCCGCGTAATGGGCCCAGCCTTCGGCGAATGCGTAGCCTACCCAGAGTCGCCCGATAACCGATTGCGCGCGATTGGAATGCAGAAACTGCAGGAAGTGTCCGGGCCAGACTTCATGCACGGAGATGTCCAGCAGATCCGCCTCGCCATTAATGTAGGTCGCCTGCTCTTCCGGCGTCCAGGCCGGATCCGGCGGGGTGATGTTGTAGACGGAAGCCACGTCCACTTCGAATGGGCCGCGGGTGGTGATGTAGGCCGCGTTCTGCCGGTTATAGGGTGGGGACTCCTGCACCAGCGCCACCTCTGTGCCGGGCACCGTGACGATACCTTTCTCATCCACGAACTGCCGCAGGGATTTCAGTTGCTCGCGTGCAGCAGCCACCGGTCCGGCCTTCGGTTTGCGCGCTTGAACTTTAGTCACGCAATCCCGCACCGACTGCCCCGGCGCGAATTCCGCGCAGGCCTGCTTCAACGCCGCGGAATTTCGATCCATGTCCGCTCTGCCGATGATTTCAATCTGGCTGACAGGCATGTCCAAGCCTTCGGTGTCACGGACCAGGGCGGCAAACAGGTCCGGGCCCAGCGCGAAATTGTTGGTGGCGGAGGCCTGCTGGCTGACAAACCAGTCCTTCAGGTCCTGCATGGCCTGGGCTGCCGCCGTATTGGCCTCGGCCAGTTGTTTTTGTTGCGCGGGATTGACGACGCCGGCGAATACCTTGGGTACATCCTGACGATAAAAATCCGCGAAACCGCCGAATCCGGCGATGGCGTATTTGACATAGCTGGCCGGCAGCGGTGTGCGCAGATTGGCGCGGATATTGGCGGCAATCTGTGGAATGGCCCTGGCGTAACCGATGTAACCCGGCAGGCGTTTTTCCAGTGGGGTGTATTCCCGCGACAGGTAGACCTCGGGATCCAACTGGTTCACATACCAGGCCGGATTGCGAAACGGGAATTCGGCCTTGGTCAGCCAGAACAGGCTGTTATCAATGGTGGCGATTAAATAGTCGCGCTCGAATTGCTGGTTTGGCACCAGGGTGGCGTCGGCGAATTTTTCCGCCGCGGCGCGGGCTGCGCGCAGTCGAGCTGCCTCCGCTTCAATACCCGTCTTGCTCCAGTCCGGCATCTGGCCATCAAATTCATGACGACCGGCTTGTACGGCGAAGAATGGTTGTGCATTGAATGTGGCTTCCACGAAACCCGTGGCGAATCTGGCCCATTCGGGATGCGGGGGTTTGGCCGCGTCCGTTGCTGAAACCGGGGTGGTCGCGGCCAGTAAGATGAAAACCGTCGTGATGTCCCGGATAATTGAGATTGCAGCGTGTTGCATGACTAATTCTCCAATTTTGTTGACCCCATCCTAATGCGCTTTGCAGCGCGTGTCATTTTGGCCCTTTAGTGGGTAGTGCCACAGTTTGAAATTAAAATTCCAGCCCCGGCGGTCTTTGCGCCCGTACCCCGGCTGTCATTTCGAGCGGAGCGAGAAATCTTGCTTTTCTGGGCGCACTAATGGGTGGTTTGAAACAGCAAGATTTCTCGCTCCGCTCGAAATGACAATGTGCTGCTGGAAATGAAAGCATTCACGCCCACCGGCCTGACCACACATTTATATATAATCCCCGTCTGAGTTCACCTCCCGAGACACTGGCCATGGCAGATAACCTGACCTTCGATTTCGACCAACTGGAAAGCCGTCCCCTGCACGAGTTCACGGAGCAGGCGTATCTGGATTACTCCATGTACGTGATCCTGGATCGGGCGCTGCCCCATATTGCTGACGGCTTAAAGCCCGTGCAGCGCCGCATCATCTACGCCATGTCCGAGCTGGGGCTGAAGGCGGCGGCCAAGTACAAGAAATCCGCCCGTACCGTGGGCGATGTCATCGGTAAGTTTCATCCCCATGGCGATTCGGCCTGCTATGAGGCCATGGTGTTGATGGCCCAGGATTTCAGCTATCGCTATCCGCTCATTGACGGCCAGGGCAATTTTGGTTCCATGGACGACCCGAAATCCTTCGCCGCCATGCGTTACACCGAGGCCAAGCTACGACCCTATGCCGATGTGCTGCTGGGTGAGTTGGGCCAGGGCACGGTGGACTGGTTGCCGAATTTTGATGGCACGCTGGAAGAGCCGCGCCTGTTACCCGCGCGGTTGCCCAATGTGTTGTTGAACGGCGCCACGGGCATCGCCGTGGGTATGGCAACCGACATCCTGCCGCACAATCTGCGCGAAGTGGCCGATGCCTGCATCGCGTTACTGGACGCGCCATCCAGTACCACGCGGGAATTGTGCGAATACGTGCGCGGCCCGGATTTCCCCACCGCAGCGGAGATCATCACGCCGCGATCTGAACTTATCGCCATGTATGAAACCGGCGGCGGTTCGGTGCGTATGCGCGCGCGCTGGGAGAAGGAGGATGGCAATGTGGTGATCACCGCGCTGCCGTATCAAACCTCGGGCAGTCGCATTCTGGAACAGATTGCACAGCAAATGCAGGCCAAGAAGCTGCCCATGGTGGAAGACTTGCGCGATGAATCCGATCACGAAGATCCCACGCGCCTGATGCTGGTGCCGCGCAGCAACCGCGTGGACCTGGACGAAATGATGTCGCACTTGTTCGCCACCACGGACCTGGAGCGCAGTTATCGCGTCAACATGAACATGATCGGCACCGATGGCCGGCCCCAGGTCAAGGACCTGCGCAGCATCCTCAAGGAGTGGATTGAATATCGCCTGGATACCGTGAAGCGCCGGCTGGAACACCGGCTCGGCAAGGTGGAGGCCGAAGTTCACATTCTGGAAGGCTTGCTGATTGTGTATCTGAATGTGGATGAAGTGATTGCCATCATCCGGCGCGAAGATGAACCCAAGCTGGTGTTGATGAAGCGCTTCAAACTCACGGATACGCAAGTGGAGGCGATTCTGGAACTCAAGCTGCGCAAACTGGCGAAGCTGGAGGAAATGAAGATCCAGGGTGAACTCAAGGAACTGAAAAAGGAACGCGTGGAACTTGAGCAACTGTTGAGTTCCCGTGGACGCATGAAGACCCTGGTGAAGCGTGAGATCCAGGCCGATGCCGAGGCCCACGGCGATGCGCGGCGCTCGCCCCTGGTGGAACGCGCCGAGGCGAAGCAGATTGATGTCACCGAATTGGTGCCCATGGAACCCATTACCGTGGTGTTGTCGGAGAAGGGCTGGATCCGCGCCGCCAAAG
>JAYUHG010000339.1:0-3234 GCA_043767195.1 Gammaproteobacteria bacterium
GCTATGTCCTTCACGTCATCCAGTACGTCCATGGGGTCGCGGTTGAAGAACTGGAGCACCTTGAGCGCGTCCGGCGTATCAATCGCCAAACGCTCAATCTCCTCATCCTCCAGACCCTGGGCCTCCAGCGCCTGCACCAAGTCTTCGGCGGAATCAAAGTCGGGTGGCTCGGACATTGACAGGCCGTAGGAGTAACCCTGGTAATTTTGCTTGATGACGTTCAGCAGTTGCAGCACCGCATCACCCCCCGGTCCCGTGGTCAGTGACAGCACACCGAACACCAGCACCACGGTGTATTCCACCATGGACTGTCCCATCTGTTTGCGTAGCGGACTCATAGGCAAACTATAGCACGATGGAAATCACAGAATATCGTGCAGCACTTCATTGATGACCACCTGGGTTTCCTTGTCGTCCCCGGTTAATACAATGTTGACCTTGCTCCGGCCACCGGTATACGCCAGCACGTGCATTTTTGCCCCCGGAATGGCCTTATCCATGTCCGGACGCCAGTCCCCGGCCTGATATTGCTGGCGGTAATAGTTGACGTTACTGGTCAGGGAATGGTCATTGGCCAACAACACCACAGTACCGGTCTGACCCGGATCTTCGCTGGTCATATTCTGCATGACCCGGGTGCCGGACATTTTTGGGACCCCCGGTGCGTCGTTGGGCGCCTCCGGCACTTCATCCACGCGACTCATGGCCAGATAACCCCAGGTGCCGCCGTTGTCAGCTTTTTGCGCCTGCACCGTCAGCAGATAGCCATCCTCTACGCGGCTGATGATGTGCCACGGCTCCATGGCGTCGGTTTCCGCAAAGCCCGGGGCTTTACCCTCGCCTCTTTTCCATTCCTGGCGATAGAACTCATAAACCTTCTCGGGCCGGTCGGGGGTGAAAAACTGCCGTATCTGGGTGGCGCGTCCACCAACCGCCGTGTTCGTCCCCATGGAATCCACCCGGGCATCGGGTGGCGGCGGGAATTCCGGCGGCTTACCCGCCACCACCGCATTGGGCAACCCCAGGGCCAAGGTCAACAATATGCCGCGCAACAACATGGGCATCATCCCTGGCATTCCGAGTGGGACATGGGCTCAAGGGGTTCCAGCCGGCAGCGACCGGCATCGTCACACACATGGCCGCCGCCGCCGGACAGGCGATCCGGATGCACCACATCCCCATCCACATATCCCAGCCACAGGCTGCCGTCCTTGCCCACCGCTGGGGAACGAATTGTCGGCTTGCAACGGCTGAATTCCGGCGCCATGAAGGAAATGACATCCCAGATCTCGCCCATCACCGGCATGGACAAGAGTTCTTTCAGCAAGGTGGAAGGAATCGCCCCGCCAATCTGTTTATAGGTGTGCTCAGTGCCGCCCGCGTTCCAGCCCTCGCTCAACACCCCTGCGCGGGCAAGAATACCTTCAGCTTTGCGGCCATCGGCAACGTCAATGACATTGGGATAGGTATCAATGGGCGCGTAAACGCTGACCTTGGTGTAGCCCTCGGTATTGATGGCGCTGAACTCATTGCCGGAATTGCCGGGAATGATACTGAGCAGGGCGCCGAAGGCATCAAAGACAAAATCCAGCACCTTCAGGATCACATTAACGATGCTGCCGGAATCAATGCCAAAAATCTTGAAGCCCGGGGTTTCGTTGGCGGTGCTGATAACAGTCCTGGCCCCGAGATTGCCGGTATAAATCGGTCTGCCACGATGATTATTCCAAAGTGGATTCATCTCCGAAGCCTTCCAGCCTGAAGCGTCCGCGGAAGTAACCGCCAGGGCATCGTCGCCTTCGCGGATATAGGAGAACAGCCGCCGTTCGGATTCCGCCGCCGTCACGTCCGGGGATTTGTACGGGATTTTGGCGGCGGTGAAATTGCCGACGATATCGTGATCGTCCACGCTGTTATACCAGGCCGTATATTCCCAGGCCTGATAGCGGGCGGAATTAATCGCCGCATGTTTGATATCAATGTACTTGCCCACCAGCGGCACAATAAGAAACAACGGCACCAGCACAAACGCCGCCGCCACCTGAAACTCGGTCATGGCCTGTCCCAGTTGCGCGTACCAGCCAGGCCGGGCAACTCCGCACTGGTTTCGCTGCCTTTCTCTTGTAGCTTGTAGCTTGTAGCTTGTGGCTCTGTTCATAGTCCCAACAACCCAATCACAGGCCCGAGAATGCTAATGAGATTAAACAAAGGCGTCGTCCCATCCATATTGACTCCCTGTTGCAACATCAGCGCTGCGGTGCGATCCGAATGGGAAGTCTCCACCAGCCGCGCTTGCCAGTAGGGATTAAAGGCGCTGCCGGACTCTTCCTGGCCGTCGCCGCGGCTAAAGTAACTCAAATCCGAGGGGCGCTTGAAATACACCTCGGACTTCGCCAGCACGGACAATTGATCATTGGCAAACTTGTCCGTGAGTTCCAGGCGCCCTATCGGCTCCACTTCTTTGCTGCGGATACCACCGGCGGTGGCATTACCCAAATCGAAATCCGTCTCGCCCAGCACCAATCCCACCACCAGATTTGGCCCACCGGTGCCAAACAAAGGCCGCACATCAGCGGTATCCGTAAAGCGCGGCAGGCCGCCGTATTTGTCCGCCACCTTTCGCTCGGCCATGCCGGCCTGATAAAAGATACCCGGGGGCGCCGGGAATTCCCATGCCAGCATGGCATTGGCGGCGCCACCGTAACCTTCCCTCGGCACCGGACCTGTCAGCGCCGCCGAAACATCGGCGCCCATGTGCGGGAAGCCTTCATCGCCGGGCGTAACCGTGAGGAAATTATCCACCTTATTGGCGCCCGCTCCTTTAGTGATTCCGGCCTGGGCAAAACCGGCGGAGGCGGGAAATTTGGTGGGAAATGGCACATTGACGATTTCCAGGCCTTCCGAGCCGGAAACTTCTTCACATACTTCCTCTGTAGCCGGGTCGCCGTCGTCCGGTTCGCACGCGCTTTCCTCGGCGGACAAGCCTATGCCGATTATGAGCCGATCATTGAATACCTTAATCTGGGCGCTCAAATCCACCACCTTAATACGCTCGTCAATAATCGGAATCACAATCCAGGCCTTGATACTGAATCCCCCCTGGAGTCCGACGCCCAGATAGCTGGTATCGGCGCCAGACCAGTTGAAGTACTGCCCCGAAGCCATGTCCGCATTGTCACCACTGAGCGGCACCACCATGCGCAACTCGCCGCCCCCCACGCGGGTGAAATCAAT
>JAYUHG010000340.1:0-7606 GCA_043767195.1 Gammaproteobacteria bacterium
GGGCAGCTTCTGGAGCTTTTCCGCCGCCGGCGTAATGATTATCCAATGTGCAGAGCGGTCAAACTCCGCCTGGGTGGGCGTCTTTTCCCGTGTCTTGAGGCTGAGTGCGATATTTTCCATGGAGATAGGCCTTGGGTTCCGTTATGAATGCGGGGCGGCGTTACTATAAAATGAATGCCGGTCGCGGTTGCGGCCCGAAGTATAAACGCGCGGCCCATCCGCCGCCCATAATCCCGCCGGAGCAACCGGCGCCCGCATCCAGGACAGGATCACAGGAAAGCTTCCATGGCCAATGAGAAACACGGATCGGATCGGGATATTGATGCCCAGGAGACCAATGAGTGGCTTGAGGCCCTGGACGCCGTACTCGAACGGGACGGCATCGAGCGCAGTCATTATCTGCTGGAACAATTGATCGCCCGGGCGCGCAAGTCCGGCGCTTATCTGCCCTATTCCGCCAACACCGCATACCTGAATACCATCCCGCCGTCGCGGGAGGAACCGACGCCGGGCGACCCGGGCATGGAATGGCGTATTCGATCCCTGGTGCGCTGGAACGCCATGGCCATGGTGGTGCAGGCCAACCGCAAGACCACGGAATTGGGTGGCCACATCGCCAGCTTCGCGTCCGCGGCCACGTTGTATGACGTGGGCTTTAATCATTTCTTCCGCAGCGCCACCACCGATCACGGTGGTGATCTGATCTTCATTCAGGGTCATTGCGCGCCAGGGATTTATGCCCGCGCCTATCTGCTGGGACAGATCACGGAAGAGCAGATGCTGAATTTCCGCCAGGAGGTGGATGGCAAAGGTTTGTCTTCCTATCCCCATCCCTGGCTGATGCCGAACTTCTGGCAATTCCCCACGGTATCCATGGGGCTTGGGCCGCTCATGGCCATCTATCAGGCGCGCTTCCTGCGCTATCTGGAAGATCGCAACATGGTGGAACGCAGTGATCGGAAGATTTGGGCGTTCATGGGTGATGGGGAAATGGATGAACCGGAATCCATGGGCGCCATTGATCTGGCGGCGCGGGAGAAACTGGATAACTTGATCTTCGTGGTTAACTGCAATTTGCAACGGCTGGATGGGCCGGTGCGCGGCAATGGCAAAATCATTCAGGAGTTGGAGGCCGCATTTCGTGGCGCCGGCTGGAATGTGATCAAGGTGATCTGGGGCGCGTACTGGGATCCGCTTATCGCCCGGGATACCTCGGGTCTGTTATTGAAACGCATGGAAGAAGCCGTGGACGGCGAGTATCAAGCCTACAAGGCCAAGGATGGAGCTTATGTGCGCGAGAAATTCTTTGGCAAATATCCGGAACTGAAAGCCATGGTGGCCAACATGTCCGACGCGGACATCTGGCGCTTGAATCGCGGCGGCCATGATCCGCACAAGGTCTACGCAGCCTATGCCGCCGCGGTGAAACACAAAGGCCAGCCGACGGTGATCCTGGCCAAGACCGTGAAGGGCTACGGCATGGGCGCCTCCGGCGAGGGGCTGAACATTACCCATCAACAGAAGAAGATGACCGAGGACACGCTGCGGGATTTCGCGCGGCGCTTCAATATTCCTATCCCGGAGGACAAGATCGCGGAAGCGCCGCTCTATCGTCCGCCGGAGGACAGCCCGGAACTCAAGTACATGCGCGAACGGCGCCAGCACTTGGGCGGGTTCCTGCTGTCCACCTGGCCGCGGGCGGAATCACGACCGATCCCGGATGTCAGCGTACAAGCCAAACTCTTGCAGGGTTCCGAGGGACGGGAAATCTCCACCACCATGGCCTTCGTGCGCATTCTCAATACCTTGCTGAAAGACAAGAACATCAGTAAACAGATCGTCCCCATTGTTCCGGACGAGGCGCGCACCTTCGGCATGGACGGCATGTTCCGGCAATTGGGGATTTACTCCAACGTCGGGCAATTGTACGAACCGGTGGACGCGGATCAGGTCATGTACTACCGCGAGGACGCGGCGGGGCAAATCCTGGAGGAAGGCATTAACGAAGCCGGGGCGTTCTCATCCTGGATCGCGGCTGCGACAGCGTACAAGTATCACCATGCGCAAATGATCCCGTTTTATATTTTCTACTCCATGTTCGGCTTCCAGCGCATCGGCGATCTGGCCTGGGCCGCCGGCGATATCCGTGCCCGGGGCTTTTTGATGGGCGGCACCGCCGGACGCACGACACTCTCCGGTGAAGGTTTGCAACATCAGGATGGTCACAGTCACCTGCTCGCCTCCACCATTCCCAACTGCGTCTCCTATGATCCGACCTTCGCCTATGAGCTGGCGGTGATCATCCACGACGGCCTGAAACGCATGTACCAGAATCAGGAAGACATTTATTACTACATCACCGTCATGAACGAGAACTACGAACACCCGGCCATGCCCGCGGGGTGTGAGGCAGGCATTATCAAAGGGCTTTACTTGCTACAGGAGTCCACCGCCACTGGGCCGCGTGTGCAGTTGCTGGGCAGTGGCACCATCCTGCGTGAAGTCATCGCCGCCAGCGCGCTGCTGGAAGACGACTTTGGCGTCAATGCCGATGTCTGGAGCGCCACCAGCTTTAACGAACTTCGCCGCGATGGTCTGACGGCGCAACGCTGGAACCTGCTGCATCCAGAATCCCCGCGCCGCCCCAGCTACGTGGAGCAATGTCTGTCGGGACGGACAGGCCCGGTGGTGGCCGCCACGGATTACATGAAGATCCACGCCGATCAGATCCGGGAATTCATCCCTGGCCGCTTTATCGCTCTGGGCACCGATGGCTTTGGTCGCAGCGACACACGCGCGAAACTGCGCCAGTTCTTTGAAGTAAATCGTTATTACATCGTAGTAGCTGCGCTGAAGGCCCTGGCCGACGATGAGATCATCCCCGGCGCGAAAGTCACCGAGGCTATCAAGAAGTACGGCATTGATCCGGAGAAGCCGGAGCCGGTGACGGTGTAGGACGACGCCCATATGACCCACATGGCTCCGCGTATTTCGTATTTCGTATTTCGTATTTCGTTTGAACAGGCCGCTCATGCGCGGCTCGGGTTTGTTGCGAGATACGAGATACGAGATACGAGATACGATGCAATACACATTGGATCGTGCCAAGCTCAGAATGTCGAAAATGTCTGACGAAATCACCCTCCTCGTCCCCGACATCGGTGAATTCCACGATGTGGAAGTCATTGATATCGCCGTGAAGCCCGGCGATGCGGTGGCTAAGGAAGACACATTGATTTCCCTGGAAAGCGATAAGGCTACCCTGGATATTCCCTCCACGGATGCGGGGGTCATCAAGGAACTGCGCGTCAAGAAGGGAGATCGGGTTTCCCAGGGATCGCCCATTGCCTTGCTGGTGCGCACTGATGCCAAGACTGAAAAGGCCAAATCCGCACCGGCGGCGGCAACACCGGCGAAGAAATCTTCCAAGCCTGCGGCGGCACCGGCGGCACAACCAGCGCCCGCGCGGGCCACAACTTCCGCAACTGACACCGGCGGCGTTATCACCGTGGCGGTGCCGGACATTGGCGAGTTCCATGACGTGGAAGTCATCGAGATCGCGGTCAAGGCGGGAGATGTGGTGGCGAAAGAAGGCACGCTGATTTCTTTGGAAAGCGACAAGGCCGCCATGGATATTCCGGCGCCCAGTGCGGGCAAGATCAAGGAAGTCCTGATCAAGAAAGGCGGCCGGGTATCCAAAGGCACGCCCATTGTAATCATGGAAACCCGGGGCGCGCCGGCCCCGGCGCAGAATGTCGTGCGCTCGGAAACCCCGGCGCCCTACGCTGCCGCTGCGACCACACCGGCGCCACGGGCAGCGCCGGCGGCGCCCATCGGTTCCCAGACCGTGGGAACCAGCCAATCAGCCCGGGCCTATGCCAGCCCCGCGGTGAGAAAGTTTGCCCGTGAGCTGGGAATTGATTTGGGTCTGGTACGCGGCGGTGGCCGCAAGGGCCGCATTCTCATCGAGGACGTCAAATCATTCACCAAAGCGGTGATGACCGACAACCGCGTATTTCAAAAATCCGGCGGCTTCTCCATGCCGGAAATCCCGCCGGTGGATTTTTCCAAGTTCGGCCCAGTGGAGACGCGGGAACTGCCCCGGCTCAAACGCCTGGGAGGCCAGAACTTGCATCGCAACTGGATCACCGTTCCCCATGTGACTCAATTCGATGAGGCTGATATTTCGGAGTTGGAAGAGTTTCGCAAATCCCGCATGGATGAAGCCGCCAAGAAAGGCCTGAAACTGACCCTGCTGACTTTCCTGGTAAAAGCCGCCGTGGTGGCATTGCGCAAATTCCCGGAATTCAACAGTTCACTGACACCGGACGGCGAGTCATTGGTATTGAAGAACTATTTCCACATCGGTTTCGCCGTGAACACCGATCAGGGCCTGATGGTGCCGGTGATCCGGGATGCGGATCAGAAGGGTTTGTTCGACATCGCCCGGGAACTGACCGAGCTGGCGGATCGCGCCCGCGCCAAGAAAATCAAGGCCACGGAAATGCAGGGCGGCTGCTTCACCATCTCCAGCCTCGGCCATGTGGGCGGCACCGGTTTCACGCCCATCGTCAATGCGCCGGAAGTCGCCATCATGGGCGTGTCCCGCGCGGCCATGCGTCCGGTTTATGTAGATGGCAAGTTTGAGCCGCGACTCACGTTGCCGTTCTCCGTTTCCTACGACCACCGCGTCATTGATGGCGTCGCGGCAGCCGAATTCACGCGCTACATCGGCACCGTACTGACAGACATCCGCCAAATTCTGCTTTGACACTGCCTCCCATTGCCGCGCGTTTTTCCATCAACGTGCTGGAAAACGCCGCCGGAGAATTGTTACTGCTGCGACGCGCCCTGACCGCGCGCCTGGCGCCAGGATTGTGGGGTTTCCCCGCCGGACACCAGGAAGCCAATGAATCCCCTGAACAATGCGCCCTACGCGAACTGCGCGAGGAAATAGGCCGGGATCACAAAGTCACCCCGGTGCGGAATCTCGGCCCAATCCGCGACACCTTGTACGGCGGTATCTATGAAATCCATCTCTTCCATCAGCACTGGCTTTCCGGCACCATCACCCTGAATCACGAACACACCGACCATACCTGGGTAAGCAAGGAGCGCTTCCGGGACTATGACGTGATGAACGGCATTGATGAGGACATTTTGTATCTGGGAATTTGGCCGAGGGAGTTTTTGCGGGAAGAGAAATTACCGGAAACAAAGAGCCGTATCCCGTGAAGCGTATCTCGTATCTCGTGAATCAGGCACTTCCCCTATGCCGTTGACGCTCACTTATGAGGATCTCGGTTCCGGAAACCCCGTAGTCATCCTGCACGGATTATTCGGATCGCGCCGCAACTGGCTGACGCTGGCGAAGCAACTGGCGGCATCGGCGCGGGTCATTGTCGTGGACCTGCGTAATCACGGCGACAGCCCCCATGTGCCCACCATGTATTGGGATGAAATGGCGGACGATGTGCACCAAGTCCTGAACAAGTGTGGATTGGAACGGGCACTGATCGCCGGCCACAGCATGGGTGGCAAGGTGGCAATGACATTCGCCAACCGGTTTCCGGAACGCACGGACGCATTGCTGGTGCTGGATATCGCCCCGGTGACTTACCCCAACCGGTTCGGTGAGATTTTCGCGGCATTACGCGGGCTGCCCGTGGCGGATATGACATCGCGTCAGGAAGCAGACGCGGTGCTGGCGCATATGATCCCGGATACCTCTTTGCGTCTGTTCCTGCTGCATAACCTGGTGCGAGCGGAGCAGGGTTTCATCTGGCGCATAAATCTACCAGTGTTAGAAAGCGAAATGAGTTCAATCTGCGGCTTTCCGGCGCCATCCCCGTCGGCAACCTATACAGGACCGACGCGGTTCCTGGCCGGTGATCGCTCTGATTACATGCTGGCGGAGCATCTGCCCGCGATCCATGCTTTATATCCGCAAGCAGAGGTACATACCATCGCCGACGCTGGTCATTGGATACATGCGGATCAGCCAATTCTGGTACTTGAAAATTTTCAGGCGCTGCTGGGCCGTTGAGGTGTATTCCTGAATCCTGCATCCGTATATTGACCCGTGGAGTGAGCATTCCGCATTGCGTCGCCAGATGATTCTGCTTGTCCCAACAGGCGACCCAATACCGCATTTTTCTCGACCAGCCCACACACGGCACGCTCGTGGCGTAAACGTCCCAGGTAACCGATGACTATGGCTAACAGCATGGCGGCGACTTCGTACCACGGTACCGTCCACAAATCCTGCACGGTCAAATACATGATGCCGACATAGGCAGCGAGCAGCGACATCATGGTTGCGGCGATCACCCGCCGGAACGCGCTGCTGAACAGCCATTGAATGAGCAGCAGGCATGCAACCAGGGGCAATGCCGGCAACAGCGCGATAATGCACACGAATATCAGCATGGACCATAACCAGGCCACCCGATCCTCCTTGGCAAAGGCACAAAGTATGGAGTCGCGGGCGCTGCGCAGCAGGTGGGCGGCGGACTCTGAAAATTTCATTGACGTGACTCCCTCCGGCGGCCAGCACTGCCGAAAATATCCGGGCGCAGATCATGGCGCGTCACCCGCCCGCCGGTGACGGACTCGGTGATGCGCACCGCTGACAAGGTGTAAGGATGATTGCGAATGCCATTGGCCCAGGCGCGCACGGTCACTTCGGCCACTCCGTGAGCGTCGGCGATCATGCGCCGTACGCCCATGCGCTTGGCTCTTGGATAGGAATTAATGAATCCGCACAGGTCCATATGCTGTCAATCTCTTGCCGATGTTCGAGACAGGGGCATGATACGAAATGTATCTTTAATTTCCAATACAGATACGATACGTAGCGTTGATCGAAATGATACGTAACGTATCATTTGGCCATGGATGGAGACTGGACTGGTCGGGCTCGGGCACAGATGCGGGCGCGGGGAGTATCACAGCAAGACCTTTCCAGATTACTGGGCTGTACTCGTGGTGCGGTAGGTCATTATCTCTCCGGTCGCCGCCATCCCTCCCTGGAACAAATGGAAACCATCGCCAAAGTCTTGGGCGTGGATCTGCTGTGGCTGTTGCGCGGCGACCCGCCTGGCGCTATTGCCGACACACCCGATGCGGATTCCTACTCCGGACTACAGATTCCAATCATGGGCAGCACCGGGTCCGGATTCACGCGCGGCTCGGCAAAACAGTCGGGAATGCGCCTTGGATCAAGAGGCTGTTATGGATTAACAATATCCGGCAGCGATTATTCCCCGCGCTTATACACAGGTGAAGTCGCTGTTTTTGACCCGGCCATAGAAGCCGGCCCAGGTGATGAAGTGCTAATTCGGTTTCGGGATGGAAAGATGGGCTTATACACACTGGTCAAGCGTGGTCCTGCGCGCGTCACACTCGCGAGCCTGGCCGGAGATCGCGTCCGACACCAGGCGGAACTGAAAGATATAAAGATACTACACAAACTAATCGCCGTACTTCGTTCCGATGACCGATAAATAAAATGGTTCGGAATGATTTATTTTGGGGCATTGCACCAAAATAAATCACTCCGAACCTTTTTTTTGGTGCTTAACAATCAGAACACCCAATTTCTTGA
>JAYUHG010000341.1:0-3208 GCA_043767195.1 Gammaproteobacteria bacterium
TTGTTCAGATTCCTTAAAGTCCGGTTACCGACTGCAATACCACCAGGATTTTATGGCCTTCTTTTTCCTGATATTCAACCTGAACCGGCAGGTACTGGAACTTGGGCGCACACCAGAGTGTCGTGATGCGATCATCTCCCAGTTTCTGATGTCGGAACTTCATGGTTTGTATCTTGCCCATGGGAGTTTTGACGGATTCGGTTCCCAACGGCTCAATTTCATAAATCTTGATCTTGCCGCCGTCGGCCACCGTGTAATTCAGATCTTTGCCGCCCGCGCGCAAATCGGTCATCAATGCGAACTGATACAGTAATTTGTCCACCACCTGTGGTACGGATGGCATGAGCCACGACTCGCCATTAATGGTGTTTGTGATGCGCCGGGTATTCCAGTCAAACTGCACAGCCACGTTGCGGTCTTTCTTGCCGCCAGTGCGCGTGTAGGAATAGGCTAGGGAGCGCAAGGTACCATCCGCCACATGCCAGCGGCTTTCCTCGAGAATCCGCTCTTTGCGCAATAATGAAACCACTCCAGTGGCGTGGGATTCGGAACGGAATACGTAGCTCCCGTCGTTATTGGCCGTCATGCCCCGGTGCATTTCCGCGACTTTGATGCCGCTGGTATAGACATTGTATTCCGCCGTGAAGTGTGGCGGCCAAGGCGCGGCTGGCGCAGGCGTCGTGTCTGTCTCCGCTGCTGCCACGGGCCACGCCAAATGCATGGCCAACAGCCAGGTTGCGGCGAATAGACCGGTGTTTCCGTGGTAACATCGTGTGCGGGAAATCATTCCAGATTTGACCTTGAAATCACGTTAAATGCTGCAATATTTTGCACCCAAGAGTAGCGCCCGGATCCTGGTGATCGGCGACGTGATATTGGACCGGTACGTCTACGGCGCCAGTGACCGCATCTCCCCGGAGGCGCCGGTTCCGATCATTAAAGTTCTGACCACGGAAGAACGTCCCGGCGGCGCCGCGAACGTGGCGCTGAATATTAGGAGCCTTGGCGTGGACGTGCAACTGCTCGGCATCACCGGTACCGATGCGGCGGCGGCGACACTCAAACAGCAACTTGCCGACGCTGGAGTCAAATGCAAGTTTGTCACACAGGCAGGATTGCCCACCATCACCAAGGTGCGCGTACTCAGTCGGCATCAGCAATTGATCCGTCTGGACTATGAGTCCGAGTACGCGCAATCCAGTGAGTTGCTGTCCTGCTATCAGCAGGCACTTTCCGGTGTTGCTTGTGTCGTGCTGTCGGATTATGCCAAGGGCAGTTTGCGCGCTGCGGAGCAAATGATTGATCTGGCGGTAGCAGCCGGGATAAAGGTACTTGTGGATCCCAAGGGTTTGGACTTCAAACACTATCGCCGTGCCACGCTATTGACGCCCAATGAGCGTGAATTTGAAGCCGTAGTGGGAAAGTGCCGGGATGATGCGGAGCTGGAATCACGTGGCCGGGCACTGTGCCGGGATCTGGACCTGCAAGCCTTGCTCATTACCCGCGGCGAACACGGGATGACGCTCATTGATAAAGGGGAAAACTCCGCCGTGCAACTTCGCGCCCGGACCCATGAAGTATTTGATGTCACAGGCGCCGGCGATACCGTGATTGGTGTGACGGCCGCGGGTCTGGCGTCAGGGTACAAACTTGCGCAAGCGGTGGAGTTCGCCAATGTAGCGGCGGGTCTGGCCGTGGAAAAACTGGGTACTGCCGCGATCAGTCTGACAGAATTGAATGCGGCGATGGCGCCTGAGCTGGCAACCGTGCATCGAATACTACCACCGGAACAGGTAGCTGCTGTTGTGCAGGCAGCTCGGGACCGCGGCGAACGCATTGTCATGACCAATGGCTGCTTTGATTTGCTGCATGCGGGGCATGTGGAATATCTGGAACAGGCGCGCCGGCTCGGGGATCGGTTATTGGTGGCGGTAAATTCTGATGCGTCAGTGACGCGCCTGAAAGGCGCGGGCAGACCGGTTAATACACTTCAGTCGCGTATGCGATTGCTGGCGGCACTGGCGTGCGTGGATTGGGTGACCGCATTCGATGCGGATACGCCCGCTGAGATGGTGGCGCTGGTGCGTCCTGAGGTATTGGTCAAAGGCGGTGACTACCGGATTGATCAAGTCGTCGGCGCGGAAATGGTGCAAAGTTACGGTGGCCGGGTTGAGGTACTGCCCTATGTGGCCGGGCATTCCACTTCTGCCATGGTCGCGGCGATTGCAGCGGGTGGCGGAAAATGATTGTGGTAACCGGCGGCGCAGGGTTTATTGGCAGCAATCTGGTGCGCGGGCTGAACTCCATCGGGCGCGATGATGTGGTGGTCGTGGACGACCTCAGCAATGGCCGGAAATTTACCAATCTCGTGGATTGCCGGATCGCGGACTATCTGGATATGGAAACATTTCGGGCGCGCATCGCCGCCAGGAGTTCGACGCTGCCGAAAATGGAAGTCATTTTCCATCAAGGGGCATGCGCCGATACAACTGAATGGAATGGCCGCTTCATGCTGGATCGTAACTATTCCTATTCACGGGAATTACTGGAGTTTTGCTCCATGTCGGGGACGCGGTTTATTTACGCGTCGAGCGCCGCGGTCTACGGCCTGGGTGTGAATTTCGAAGAAACTCCGGTGAACGAGCGCCCGGTGAATGTTTATGCTTATTCCAAGAAATTATTTGACGACATCGTGAGAAGAAATCTGACTCAGGTGCGGAGCCAGATCGCGGGGCTGCGTTATTTTAACGTCTATGGTCCAGGTGAATGGCACAAGGAGCGCATGGCCAGCGTAGCTTTGCATTTACACACCCAGATATGCGCGACGGGTATCGGCAGGTTGTTCCGGGGCAGCGGTGGTTATGGTGACGGGGAACAGCGCCGGGATTTCATTCATGTGCAGGATGCGGTCCGGGTTAATCTTTGGTTGCTGCAACACCCGGATGTTTCAGGAATCTTCAATGTCGGAACCGGCGAGAGTCGTTCCTTTAACGATCTGGCCGCCAACCTGATCACGGCAACTGGATCCGGCCGGGTGGAATATATAGATATGCCCGCTGACATTGAATCCAGTTACCAAAATTACACCCAGGCGGATCTGAAGGCATTGCGCGCCGCAGGATACACGGATGCGTTTCTGGATTTGAAGACGGGCATAACCGCCTACGCCGCGGACCTGAGCCGGCACCGGGTTGTGGGTTAGCATCCG
>JAYUHG010000342.1:0-3199 GCA_043767195.1 Gammaproteobacteria bacterium
GTACCAGGCCGGAATGCGGTGCCCCCACCACAACTGCCGGCTGATGCACCAGTCCTGAATATTGCGCATCCACTCGAAATAGGTCTTGGACCAGTTCTCCGGCACGAAACGAATGCGACCGTCTTCCACCGCGGCAATGGCGGGGCCGGCCAGGGGCGCGATGCGCACATACCACTGATCGGTGAGATAGGGTTCGATGACCGCGCCGGAGCGATCCCCCCGCGGCACCATCAACTTATGTTCCTGGGTTTTCTCCAGCAGACCCGCCGCTGCCAGATCGGCCACAATGCGGGCGCGCGCCTTGAACCGATCCAGACCGCGGTAGGCCGCCGGTACGCTGTCATTGAGTGCCGCATCGGACGTGAAAATATTCAGCAGTGGCAGCTTGTGCCGCTGGCCCACGGCGTAGTCGTTAAAATCATGGGCCGGGGTGATCTTGACGCAGCCACTGCCAAATTCCGGATCCACATAATCATCGCTGATGACGGGAATGCGCCGGCCGGTAAGGGGATGTTCGATCTCCTTGCCCAGCAGATGCCGATAGCGCTCATCCTCCGGATGCACCGCCACCGCCGTATCGCCGAGCATGGTTTCCGGCCGCGTGGTGGCGACAACAAGGTGTTCATTGGAATCCGCAATGGGATAACGCAGGTGCCACAGATGCCCGGCTTCTTCTTCCGAGACCACTTCCAGGTCCGACACCGCCGTATGCAACACCGGATCCCAGTTCACCAGCCGGTTGCCGCGATAAATGAGTCCTTCTTCGTAGAGTTGGATGAAAACCGCTTGCACCGCCGCGGACAAACCCGCGTCCATGGTGAAGCGCTCCCGCGACCAGTCCATGGAGGTGCCCAGCCGGCGTGACTGGCGCGTGATGGTGTTACCGGAGGTTTCCTTCCAGCGCCAGACCTCCCGTGCAAATTCTTCCCGTCCCAACTGCACCCGGGTCTTGCCCTGTTGCTCCAGTTGCCGCTCCACCACCATCTGGGTGGCAATGCCCGCGTGATCCGTGCCGCATTGCCAAAGCGTCTTGTCGCCGCCCATGCGGTGATAGCGGATAAGAATGTCCATCAAGGTCTGCTGGAACGCATGCCCCATGTGCAGACTGCCGGTGACATTGGGCGGCGGCAGCACGATGCAATAGGGTTTGCCGGCGCCGGCGGGAGCGAAGTAGCCGGCTTGTTCCCAGGTGTCGTACCACCGCGTCTCGAGATCCGCGGGGCTGTAGGATTTTTCCATGTCAGGCCGGGCCGGTCTTTTTTACATCCGGCGCATCCCCTGAACGACCGGGTACCGGCGGCAACTGTTTGCGTAATTCCTCCAGAATGCAGCGCTTGACCACGCCGCGGATGATGTCCGCCAGATCGTCCAGTTCCGCATCCACTCGCTGCTGCAGCCGTTGACCCAGGTCAGCCAATTGTCTTGGTGTCAGATTGTCCGTTGCGGCGCTCGCGGGCGCGGGTGCATGAGCTTCATCCGGTGCAAGCACCTCTTCATCCAGCACCGGGATGTCCGCGGGGGTCGTTTGCGCCGGTTTGCGCAGCAACGATTCCAATTCATCAATGCGCGCATTCAGCGCCGGGGGTGAACCGGGCTTGTTACTGGTTGGCATGATCGCTGTCCGGTGTGTGATTGAACAATTCCCAGCCCCATTCCCGATATTGCTTGTAGCGCGCACGGGATGCGGCCTTGGCCTCGGGCGCCGCCGGTACCGGCTCGATGACGCGGCGAAAATCCCCGGCGAACCCGGGCAATTCCCGGCTCAGGTTAATAAGGACTTCATGGGTGCGCGGTGCCTGCCCGGGCCAGCCCAGGGTAATCGGCGCCGCGCCGGTGACATCGGCCAGCACATGCGGCAGAAAACTGATATCGCGGAAGGTCCACATCAATGTATCCAGCGCCACGGCCTCGGTGCGGGAGTCGCTATGGATATGCACGTTCAATTCTTCCGCGCGCATGCGCCCTACCATGTCACAGGTGAAGCGCAACGGTGTCGTTGACTCTGGCAGGACGTAAAAATCCACGCGCGGTGCCATGTTGATGCTCAACTGGAGAACAGGTTGAAAGTGAAAAATAAAAAGTGAACGACAAAAATGTGATTCATACCAATCACGGGTCGCACAATAGTCTTTGCCTTGTTCTGCTTTTCACTCAATGGGCCGCGCACTGATCCAGCAGATACTGCACCAACAGCGGCACCGGTCGCCCCGTGGCACCCTTGTTCTTGCCGGAAATCCACGCGGTGCCGGCAATGTCCAGATGCGCCCAGTGATATTTGCCGGCAAAGCGTGACAGGAAGCAGGCGGCGGTAATGGTGCCGGCATCGCGCCCGCCGACATTGGCGAAGTCGGCGAACGGGCTGTCTATCTGTTTCTGATACTCGTCCCACAGCGGCAATTGCCAGGCCCGGTCCGCGCTGCTTTCGCCCGCATCCAGCAGGTTGCGCGCCAGCGGGGCATGATTGGCCAAGAGGCCGCTGGCGTGATGCCCGAGGGCCACCACACAGGAGCCGGTCAGTGTCGCCACATCTATGACCGCCGCCGGGTGGTAACGCTCCGCGTAGGTCAGGGCATCGCACAGGATCAGGCGTCCCTCAGCGTCGGTGTTCAGCACCTCGATGGTCTGCCCGGACATACTTGTGAATATGTCCCCGGGCTTGGTGGCGCGACCACCGGGCATGTTCTCCGTGGCCGGAATCAGCGCGACCACATCCAGGGGCAGGCGCAAATCCGCGGCGGCGCTGATAGCGCCCATTACCGAGGCGGCGCCGCACATATCAAATTTCATTTCATCCATGGCCGCCGCCGGTTTGATGGAAATGCCGCCGGTGTCGAAGGTTACGCCTTTGCCCACCAGCACTACTGGTTTGCCGCCCTTCTTGCCGCCGTGGTATTCGAGCACGATAAACTTCGGCGGTTCATGACTGCCCTGGGACACGGACAGGAAGGAATGCATGCCGAGTTTCTCAATGGCAGCCCGATCCAGCACCTTGCAGCGCAGATTCTTTTGGCTGCGCGCCATACTCAAAGCATGATTGGCCAAATGCGTGGGCGTACACACATTCGCCGGACGATTGGCCAGATCCCGCGTGGCCTTTACCGCGCGGCTGATGGCGAGACCGTGGTGCAGTGCCTGTTCGCCTACCGGCAGTTCGCGCCGTGACGGCACCATCAGCGTCAGACGCTTCAGTGACCGGTCC
>JAYUHG010000343.1:0-3196 GCA_043767195.1 Gammaproteobacteria bacterium
CGGCGATTTGCTGTGGACTGGCGGCTATGGAATCGGGTGCGGCCGGTTTGGGGGCATCCTGGGCCGTTGCCAGGCCGAAACCAAGAACGCCTAACAAAACCCACACTAGCCCGACGGAAAATCACAACGGGCACATCATCTGGATCAAACTTCGTGATCGCTCCGAGCGCGATGCGCTTATTCAGCACTTGGCAATACACAAGATTATGGGGACGTTCCACTACATCCCGTTACACAGTGCTCCCGCCGGTCCCAAGTACGGTAGTTTCGTTGGAAATGACAAATACACTACGCGTGAATCCGAGCGCCTGCTTCGCCTCCCCATTTACCATGGATTTACCGAGGTAGACCGTGTCGTGAGCTGCATAGAGCGCTTTTTTGATTCGGCGCAATGAAGGCGTCGAGTGAATATCCAAGTTAACGCTGTAACGCCCATGGTATTTCAGCGCGCCTTGCTGATCATATTCGGCGTCATCATGACGCTGAATGTTGTCGCTTTTACCGCGGTGGGTACCAACCCGTTCATTAACGAGGACGACTGGTTCTTCTTGCAGTCGGTTGTCATGCAATTCAATGATGGGCAATTCGATCTGCGCGACCTCTACCGGATGCGCGATCACACCGATCACGCCCTTCCCGTACACAAGTTGGTAATGCTGGCCAGCGCGCAATGGTTTCACCTTGATTCGCGCTTTCAGGCATTTGTGGGTGTCCTCTGCGCTGTCATTCTAGCCGCCTTGATTTGCTGGCGGATCCTGGCCACCGTAGCGCCTGGCAGATCTCGGATCGGAACCACGCTAGTAATTATCTTGGTCCTGAGCGTCTTTTTCTCCCTCAACAGTACGCGGAACTATACCCGCTGGCTTGTTACCCTGGGCTATCTGAGTTTATGCGCTTCGTTTCTCCTCTTTTTGGCGGTGGACGGGGCCATACATCGAAGGCCGATATCAATGGGAAAGGTGGCGATTGCCACTGCAATTGCATTGGTTGGCGGAGATGACTTGGGAGTGTTAAGCGTGATTTGTTCTCTGGCGGTACTGGTCATGATTTCAATACGGGATCAGAGAAAAGACTTGCTTAAACTGGCGCTATGTCTGCTGGTCGTGTTGCTTGCGTATCGGTATTTGGTTTACACCCAGTTGGTGTCGTATGTACGTGGATATGGTTCGATTTCCCTGAGGAAAGGCTTGACGTTTTTCCTTCAGGAGCCTCTGCAAATATACAAGGCGCTGGTGATTCCGTTTGCAAACAGTGTATTACACCGTCCCCACTTTGATCGGTTGTTCGGGGCATGGGGGCAGATGGGTCACACGCTGCTTGGATTTGCGGTGCTCGGTTTGCATATTGGAGCCTGGTGGCGGTACATAAGAGACAGGGGCTATCAGATTACCGCCATCCCTTGCCTCATGCTCCTGCTCTCGTATCTGGCGCTGGCCGGCATTTTTATGGTCCGGGTTTCAGCCCACGGCTACGATTACTTTAATTCGCCCCGATACATGCATATGTATCAGTTTGGCTTGGTTGGGGCAATTTGGATGTGGTATCTGTGCCCTATGCAAAACGCCGGGGTTTCCGCCAGAAGAATGGGAAATAGCGTGACCCTGGCGCTATTGATCGGACTGTCAGCGGCTGCACTATTTTCGACTGTAACAGCGTGGAGCCAGGTCCGGTTTTACAGCGCGCAACAGCGACACTATGCGAAGTACCTTGTGAAGTTGGGGGATGAGCCTGACGGAGTATGCCCGAAGATCTACGTAATATGCGGGAAATACAAGCCAGAAGCACGCAAGGAGATGATTGCATTTCTGCACGACCATAACCTGAACGTATTCAAGCCCGGAGATGAATACGGTTTGCGACCGGATTTGAATAATCAGTGATGCTCCGCCGGGCCAGTTCAGAACGCCCGGACCCGGCCAGGGTGGGTATGATTATCGTCAACTGGAACAGCGGCGGGCTGCTTGCCGATTGTCTGGCCAGCATTGCCGCGCAAACCGTCGCGCCGACCCGGGTTATCGTTGTTGATAACGCCAGCCAGGATAATTCCGCAACCTCCGCGCGCCGGCATTTCCCGGCAGCACAGTGGGTCATCTGCGCGGAGAATCACGGTTTCGCCAAGGCTAACAATCTCGGCGTGGCACAACTGAACGACTGCCAGTGGCTGTGCCTGATTAACCCGGATGCGGTGCTGGCCGCGGACTTCATCGAGACAATGCTGGCGGCAGCCGCGGACGCTCCAGATTACGCTGCATTCGCGCCGTTAATCTTGCAACAGGCGCGACCGGACATCATTGATTCAGCGGGAGACGAATATAATCGCTCCGGCGTCGCCTGCCATCGCCTGCATGATACGCCCATGAATAAGACGGAGTTGAAACGGGGTGAAGTCTTCGCGCCGACCGCCGCCGTTGCTCTGTACCGCCGGGAAAATTTTCTGGCAATGGGCGGGTTTGATGAGTCATTCTTCTGTTACTACGAGGACGTGGATCTGGGCGCCAGATTACAACTCGCGGGGTGCCGGTGCCTGCTTGTGCCGGAGGCCGTGGCCTGGCATGTGGGCGGCGGCACGACCGGCGGCGCGGGCAATCCCACCTCGGTTTATTACTGCCAGCGCAATTTTATTCTGACCTATTTCAAGAATATGCCCATGCCGCGTCTGCTCATTTATATGCCATTGCATGTCTGGGCCGTGGCCAAAGGCGTGCTCAAGAGTCTGGTTACCGGCGGCTCCCTGGTGGCGCTGCGGGCCACCTTCGCCGCCTTGCCGATGCTCCCGGGCATTATCCTGCGCCGAGTCCGGTCACCGGCGGTGAGCCCAATACAGGCGCGATCATTTTTGCGGAGTTTCCGGCAGTGACCATCCCAGGCCCGGCCTCGCCCACGGTTGTTGCCGTGGTCGTAGCCTACGGGAAGACCGCGCCGCAGTTGCTGCCCTTGCTATCCGCAGTCAACGGCCAAGTAACGCAGGTAGTGTTGGTGGACAACTCCGAACCCTCCGGTTCGTTGAATGAATCGTCATTGCTGGCGCAATTCCCCACGCTGCACGTAATCATCAACCGCGCCAACCTGGGTGTGGCACGGGCGCAAAATCAGGGCGTGGCCCGCGCATTGGAGCAGGGCGCGGATTTCATCCTGTTGCTGGACGATGACAGCATGCCGGCAGCGGACATGGTGGCGAGATTAATGGATGCCTGGC
>JAYUHG010000344.1:0-7520 GCA_043767195.1 Gammaproteobacteria bacterium
GGCCGCCCCAGATGGGACATGAGCATAACGGCGGCGCCGTCCCGCAATAGATTGTGGATCACCTGCAAGGAGGCGCGGATGCGGGTGTCATCGGCGACAACGCCGTCCTGCAAGGGCACATTGAGATCCACTCGCACCAGCACACGTTTGTTACGCACACTGACATCATGCAGGCTCAGGAATGGAAGTTTGGCCACGGCCCCTCTACTTCGCCGCCATCAAGGCGCGCGTGGTATCGAGCATACGATTGGAGAAGCCCCACTCGTTGTCATACCAGGCGATGACCTTCACCAGCCGTTCCTCAATGACGCGGGTCAGTGAGGCGTCATAGGTGGACGAGGCCGGATTGTGGTTGAAGTCAATGGAGACCAGGGGCGCGTCGGTGTAATCCAGAATGCCGCGCAGGGCGCCGTCGCTGGCGGCGCGCATGAGTTTGTTGATCTCTTCGTGGGTGGTGGCGCGGGCGGCCTGGAAGGTCAGGTCCACCATGGAGACATTAATGGTAGGCACACGCACAGCATAACCATCCAGCTTGCCATTCAGTTCCGGCAACACCAGTCCCACCGCTGCCGCGGCTCCAGTTTTGGTGGGGATCATGGACATGGTGGCGGATCGCGCCCGGCGCAGATCGCTGTGATACACATCGGTCAGCACCTGATCATTAGTGTAGGCATGGATGGTGGTCATGATGCCGCGGATCACGCCGATGTTGTCGTGCAACACCTTCACCACCGGCGCCAGACAGTTGGTGGTGCAAGAGGCATTGGAGATCACCGTGTGGTCGGCGCGCAGTACGTTGTGATTGACGCCATAGACAATGGTCGCGTCCACGTCCTTGCCGCCAGGCGCCGAGATGATGACCTTCTTCGCCCCGCCCTTGATATGCGCCCCGGCCTTTTCTTTGGTGGTGAACAGGCCGGTGCATTCCAGCACCACATCCACGCCCAGGCTGCCCCAGGGCAGCTTGGCCGGGTCCCGTTCCGCGAACACGCGGATGCGATCCCCATTTACCACCATGCTGTCGCCATCCACGGAGACCTGAGCGGGGAAGCGGCCGTGGGCGCTGTCATGCTGGGTCAAATGGGCATTGGTTTTGGCATCGCCCAGATCATTGATAGCGACGATCTGTATTTCGCCGGTGCGCTTTCCTTCGTACAACGCGCGCAGAATATTTCTGCCAATGCGGCCGTAGCCGTTGATGCCTACTTTGATCGCCATGATCGGCTCCTTAAATAAATAGCTTTCAATTAAACAGGGATTTCACTTCCGCCACTATGCCAGCGATGGTCAGGCCGAAATGTTGATACACATCAGAGCCCGGCGCGGAGGCCCCGAAACGCGGTACACCAAGAATGCGTCCATCCAGGCCCACGTATTTGTACCAGTAATCCGGGATGCCGGCCTCCACCGCCAGACGGCGCCGGCAACGGGGCGGTAATACCTGATCCCGATAAGAACTGTCCTGGGCATCAAACACGCTGGTGCAGGGCATGGACACCACGCGCACCTGGCGTCCTGACTTTGCCAGTTCCGCCGCCGCGTCCACGGCCAATGCCACTTCCGAGCCGGTGGCGATGATAATCGCCTCCGGTTCCGCGCCGCCTTCCACCAATATATAGCCGCCGCGTTCGATGACCGCGGTTTGCTCTCCCGTGCGCTGCATGGGTTTCAGATTCTGGCGTGATAACAGCAGACAACTGGGGCCGGTGTTGCATTCCAGCGCCGCCTGCCACGCCAGCGCCGTTTCCACGGCATCGCAGGGTCGCCACACCGCCATGTTGGGGATCAGGCGCAAGGTCGCGGCCTGTTCCACCGCCTGGTGGGTTGGGCCATCTTCTCCCAGACCGATGGAGTCATGGGTCAGCACAAAGATATTGCGCACCCCCATGAGCGCGGCCATGCGCAGGGCATTGCGGGCGTACTCGGAGAATATAAGGAATGTGCCGCCATAGGGGATGAGCCCGCCATGGAGAGCAATGCCGTTGTTGATGGCGGCCATGGCGAATTCGCGCACACCGTAATAAATGTAGTTGCCGGGGTTCGCGGCGGTGAACGGTTTGGAACCGGACCACAGTGTCAGGTTGGATCCGGTAAGATCCGCGGAGCCGCCGATCAACTCCGGCAATACCGGGCCGTAGGCATTGAGCGCATTCTGGGATGCCTTGCGGGTGGCGATGGTTTCAGCTTTCGCCGCGGTTGCTGCCACATAGGCGCGGCAAGTCTCGGCCCAGGCCGCCGGCCATGCGCCGGCCATGCGCCGTTCAAATTCCGCCGCCAACTCCGGGAAGGCGGCACGATAGGTTTTGAAGCCGCGGCGCCATTTGGCCTCCATCCGGGCGCCACGCCGGCGCGCGTCCCAGCCTTGGTAATACTCCTCCGGAATATGAAACGGTCCGTGGGACCAACCCAGATGCGTCCGCGCCTTTGCCACTTCCTCAGTACCCAGCGGTGCGCCGTGACAATCCGCGCCACCCTGTTTGTTCGGCGCGCCCCAGCCGATGATAGTGTTGCAGACGACCAGCGTCGGTTGTCCTTTGCATCGGCGCGCCTTGCCCAAGGCCTTTTTTACCTGGGTCGCGTCATGACCATCCACATTGCTGATAACGCGCCAGCCATAGGCCTTGAAGCGCAATGCCACATCTTCCGTGAACCAGCCGCCCACTTCCCCATCAATGGAAATCCGATTGCTGTCATAAATGGCGATTAGTTTTTCCAGGCCGAGAGTGCCGGCCAGGGATGCCGCCTCGTGAGAAATACCTTCCATCAGGCAACCATCTCCTACGGCCACATAGGTGTAGTGATTAATGATCTCGTGCCCGGGGCGATTGAATTGCGCCGCCAGTTGCCGTTCCGCCAGGGCCATGCCCACGGCATTGGCGAAGCCTTGTCCCAGGGGTCCGGTGGTGGTTTCCACCCCCGGCGTGTGACCAACTTCGGGATGCCCGGGTGTGCGTGAATGCAATTGCCGAAAGCGGCGCAGCTCATCCAGGGGCAAGTCATACCCGGACAGATGCAGCAGGGAGTACAACAACATGGAGCCGTGGCCATTGGATAACACAAAGCGATCCCGATCCGCCCAGCGCGGGTTGCCCGGGTTGTGGCGCAGAAAATCGTTCCACAGCACCTCGGCCAGATCCGCCATGCCCATGGGGGCGCCCGGGTGGCCGGAATTGGCTTGTTGTACCGCGTCCATGCTCAAGGCACGCACGGCGTTGGCTAATTCACGTCTGGATGGCATGGGGATGAGTGCCTTAGGTGGCGGAAAAAGGGGCGGTATTCTGGCTCAGGCATAGAGCAGCTACAAGCTACAACCGACAAGCTACAAGCAAAACACGGTCTTCATTTCGTTTTCCCTGTGGCTTGTCGCTTGTAGCTTGTAGCTATTCTGTCCTGCTCCGCCACTTTATTGAGCAGCCCATACTTGGCGTTTGCTGTGCTGGACCTTGGCCGGTTTCTGCGATCTGGATCATGGCATCGTATAGCTCTCGTTGCATGTTGGGGGTTGCTGGGCGGCTGGGGGTTACGGCGTTCAGGCGACCGCGAAACTGCAATTGGAGATCTGCGTTGTAACCGAAGAAATCCGGTGTGCATACGGCGCCATAGGTCCGGGCCACCTGTTGGGAGTCGTCCAGCAGATAAGGGAAAGGATATTGCCAGCGCTCGGCCATTTGCTTCATATGCGCCAGGTCGTCCTCCGGATAGGACTGGATGTCATTGGGCATGATGGCGACGCTGATTATTCCGAGTTTGAGAAGATCCCGGGTGTCCTGCGCCAATTGTTCCTGAATGGCCTGCACATAGGGGCAATGGTTGCAGATGAATATGACCAATGTGCCCCTCGGCCCGCGGCACTGGTGCAATGACCATTTGCGGCCATCCGCGCCCGGCAGCGTGAAATCCGGCGCCAAGGTGTTTTGTGAACAGGGCGGTGTGGTGGTCAGGGCCATGATTCATAGTATCCTGTCCGGTATTGAAATTTCAGGGCCACGCCGGCCTGAACGCACCTGGAACCGACCCTTTGCCAGCAAAAAAATTCAGCTTTGAGTTTTTCCCTCCGCGCACCGGAGAAGCCGAATCCCGGCTGTGCGATACCTGGACGCGGCTGGCCGTTTTGCGTCCGGATTTTTTTTCGGTGACCTATGGCGCCGGTGGTGGCACGCGGGAAAAAACCCTGGAAACGGCCCAGGCAATCCAGAAAGGCACCGGCATCGAAGGTGTGCCGCATATTTCCTGCACCGGCGCCGAGCGCGCGGAGTTACAGGCCATGCTGGAGCGTTACCGCGCGGCGGGTGTGCGGCATGTGGTGGCCCTGCGCGGGGATCTCCCCTCCGGCAGCATGGGCCGCGGGTCGTTACAACATGCCAATGAACTGGTGGAGTTGATCCGCTCGAGCACCGGCGACTGGTTTCAGATAGAGGTGGCCTGTTATCCCGAGTTTCATCCCCAGGCAAAAAGCGCCACCGCCGATCTGGCTAATTTCAAGCGCAAGGTGGACGCCGGCGCGAACAGCGCCCTGACCCAGTATTTCTATAACCCGGACGCATATTTTCGCTTTCTGGATAGCTGCGCCGGATTGGGGATTGCCATTCCCATCGTTCCCGGCGTCATGCCCATCATTAACAGCACCCAATTGATTCGTTTCTCGGACGCCTGTGGTGCGGATATACCGCGCTGGATATTGAAGCGCTTGCAGGAATTCGGCGATGACGCCAGATCCATTCGCGCCTTTGGTATAGATGTGACCAGCGCGCTGTGTGAGCGTCTGCTGTCCGGCGGAGCGCCCGGTCTGCATCTGTACACCATGAACCGTTACGATGCCGCTGAGCACATTTGGCGTAATCTGGGTCTTCAACATCATTGATACGTCCATCCTCGCGTACCTTGTGGCAAGCGCAGGCTGGGCGTATCGTCATCGTGCATGGCAAGACAGTCAGCTAAACCAGCGTTAACCGCGGCAGAGCGCTCTGCCCTGCTGTTCGTGGATGACGATCCGCTGATTCTGGAATCACTCGCCCTGGCTCTGGAAAGCGATTACCAAGTGTTGACGGCCCACAGTCGGCCCCAGGCGCTAAATCTGCTGCGCCAGTCGGAAGCGCTGCCGTCCCTGGCTTTGGTGGATCTCGGCTTGCCGCCGCAACCGCACAAGCCCCAGGAAGGTTACCAACTCATTAGTGAGCTTCTGACCATGCAGCCGAATATGAAGATATTGGTGCTGTCGGGTCAGAATGACGCAGCCAATATCCGTCATGCCCTTGCTCTGGGCGCGGTGGATTTTGTCCCCAAGCCTTGCGATGTGCCTTTGTTGCTCACACGCCTGTCGCACCAGTTGATGATGCTGGCGGCGGAGCGCGCCGAAGCTGATGAGGATCAAGGAGACGCGGGGCTGATTGGAGAAAGCAGTGCCGTGGAAACACTGCGCGCACTGATCCGGCAGTTTGCTGATACTCCATATCCGGTTCTGGTGCAGGGTGAATCGGGCAGTGGCAAGGAATTGGTGGCCAAATATCTGCATGTGTTGAGCCGTCGCCAGTCACTACCGTTTTTGACGCTTAATTGCGCCGCCATTCCCCGGGATCTGCTGGAGGCGCAATTATTCGGCTATGCCAAAGGCTCTTACACCGGCGCACAGCAGGCACGGGCCGGTTTTTTCGAGGATGCCGGCGAGGGCAGCCTGTTCCTGGATGAGATCGGCGACATGCCGCTGGAGTTGCAATCCAAGTTGTTGCGTGTGCTGGAGAATGGCGAGTTCTATCGCCTTGGCGAAACCCAGGTGCGTACTTCCAGAGCGCGCATCATTGCCGCGACGAATCAGGATCTGCGCGGGGAAGTGGCGCGCGGCGCGTTCCGTTCGGATCTCTATCATCGTCTCGGCGTTCTGAGCATTGAAGTGCCGCCGTTGCGGGAGCGGGGTACGGATATCCTCATGCTGCTGGAGCATTTTCGCGGTGTATATTGCGCGGGAGGCGCTCCATTCAGATTGGCGCCCGAGTCAGCGGATTTTCTCAGCCGTTATGCATTTCCAGGCAATGTGCGGGAGCTGCGCAATATTGTCATCCGCCTGGGGGCAAAATATCCCGGCGCACAAGTGACGCTGGAGCAAGTGGTTGATGAGGTAGAGACGGCGACGCTGGACGTATCCGGTATGCCGGATGACTATCCGCAGGCAGTACAGGAGGAAGTGCAACACCCGGAGTTCAGCCTGGAACAGCGTATGCAGGATTTGGAACGGCGCTATATTCTTGCCGCTATGCACAGCGCCGGCGGTAATTTGAGCAAGGCGGCGCGCATGCTGGATATCAACCGCACCACGCTTTACAGCCGGTTACAGCGCCTCGGCATCCCATACTCGGAATAGAAACCATGTACTACGAATACTTCGGACTGAAGCAACCCCCGTTTCGCATTACGCCGGACACGAATCTGTTTTTTCCCGGCGGCAATCGCGGCGCCATTCTCGAGGCGTTGATCTACGCGGTGGGCAACGGCGAAGGTATTGTCAAGGTGGTTGGCGAAGTGGGCAGCGGCAAGACCATGCTTTGCCGCATGCTGGAACAGGAGCTGCCGGATCGGGTGGAAGTGGTGTATCTGGCCAATCCCAGCCTGGCGCCGGAAAACATCCTGCATGTCATCGCCTTTGAGTTGAAGCTCCCGGTCACTGCCGGCACGTCGAGGCTGGAGGTCATGCATGCGTTGCAGGATTTTCTCGTGGCGCGTCATGCCGAGAACCGCCAGGTGGTGGTATTCGTGGAGGAGGCCCAGGGCATGCCCATCGCCACGCTGGAAGAGATCCGCCTGCTGAGCAATCTGGAGACGAGCCAGAACAAGTTGTTGCAAATCGTGTTGTTTGGCCAGCAGGAACTGGATGAAAAACTGGCGCGTCCGGAGATTCGGCAATTAAAGGAGCGGATCACCTACAGTTTTCAGTTGTCGCCCTTCAATCCCAATGACATTCGTGATTACTTGAATTCCCGCATCCGCGCCTGTGGTTGTCGCGCGGCGGAATTATTCAGCCCCGGCGCTGTTCAGGCCATTGCGCATTATTCCCATGGTTTGGTGCGACGAATCAATATCATCGCCGACAAATCCCTGTTGGCGGCCTATGCCGACAGCACCATTCAGGTCAGTAAGGCCCATGTGGCCAAGGCCGCCCGGGACAGCGAATTCAGCGGTAGCGGTCAGCGCTGGCGGTTGCCGGCCATGCTTGCCGGTAGCGCGGTGATGGCGGCGGTTGTCGTGGCATTATCCATGTTGTGGTGGCAGAGTCGCATGGTTCCGGAAAAGCCCGTGACGGTAGAATCGCCGCCGGATATCGCCGCGCCGGAGACAGTTGCTCCCGCCGCCCCGCTCTCGCCTATGCCCCTGTACCTACCCCAGGGCGAATCCGCTGAACAGCCCGAGCCTCAGACTCAGGTTCCCACCTTTCAACTGGAGGAAACCGTGACTGAAGCAGTCTACAAAGAGCCGGAATTTCTTTTAGATATCGAGGAGTTAGATATTCCAGAGTTTCCGGCAGCGGAGAG
>JAYUHG010000345.1:0-7517 GCA_043767195.1 Gammaproteobacteria bacterium
GTCCCGGTGGACGTGTGCTGCTGCGGACCCGAATCAAACGCCATTGCACCATTGGCCAACAGCAACACAAGCTGGCGCTGCTGGTTGAGGTGATTGATAACGGGCCGGGTGTGCCGGAAGAGATCGAGGCCGAGATGTTCTTTCCGATGGTCACCGGTCGTGCCGATGGCGTCGGCCTCGGGCTGTCCATTGCCCAGGCGTTGATCCAGGCCCACCGTGGCTCCATCGAATATGAACGTGCTAATGATCTGACCATATTCCGGGTACTCCTGCCATTGGACTGAGACCATGACTGACCACCAAAAGATTTGGATCGTGGATGACGATCGCTCCATTCGTTGGGTGCTGGAAAAAGCCCTGAGCCGTGAAGGCCATGTGGTGGAGTGTTTCGATGCCGCGGCAAAGTTGTTGCAGGCATTGTCGCGCGGCGCGCCGGATCTCATCATCACCGACGTGCGCATGCCCGGCATTGACGGTATTGAATTACTGGAACAGATCAAACGCCGCGCACCCCATCTGCCGGTGATTGTGATGACCGCCTACCCGGATCTGGATCGCACCGTGTCCGCGTTTCAGAGCGGCGCCTATGAATATCTGTCCAAACCTTTTGATGTGGATGAGCTGGTGGCGTTGGTCAGTCGCGCGTTGCGCCCGGTTGAAACCACTGCCGCATCTCCCGCCGATGCCGCACAGGCGGGTATCGTTGGATCGGCTCCGGCCATGCAGGAAGTATTCCGCGCCATTGGCCGACTGTCACGTTCCCATCTCACCGTGTTGATCACTGGCGAGTCCGGCACCGGCAAGGAGTTGGTGGCGCTGGCATTGCATCGCCACAGTCCACGGGCAGCCGGTCGCTTCATCGCGTTGAACACTGCGGCCATACCCCGTGATCTGCTTGAATCGGAACTATTTGGCCACGAGAAGGGTGCCTTTACCGGCGCCACCGCCCAGCGCATCGGGCGCTTTGAACAGGCTGATGGCGGCACATTATTTCTGGATGAGATCGGCGACATGCCGGCGGAATTGCAGACGCGACTGCTGCGGGTGCTGGCGGAAGGGGAGTTCTATCGTGTTGGCGGCCACACGCCGGTGCGGGTGGATGTGCGCGTCATTGCCGCCACGCACCAGGACCTGGAGCAGCGGGTGCGCGACGGAATATTCCGCGAGGATTTGTTCCATCGTCTGAATGTGATCCGCGTACATGTGCCGCCGTTGCGCGAACGTCGCACCGACATACCGTTATTGATGCGGCATTTTCTGCAACTGGCCGCCGGGGAATTGGATGTGCCGGCCAAGCAGGTGTTGCCGGATACACAAGCATTCTTGAACGCCTTGCCCTGGCCCGGCAATGTGCGGCAACTGGAAAACTTCTGCCGCTGGATCACCGTCATGGCCGCCGGGCGCGATGTGCATGTGGATGACTTGCCGCCGGAACTGCGCCAGACCATTGGTGCCGGCCCAGTGGAGGATTGGGATGGCGTGTTGCGGCGCTGGGTGGAAGCCAATCTGATGCGCGGGGAAAAGCAGTTGCTGGGCGATGCCGTGCCACGGTTCGAGCGCATCATGTTGGAAGAGGCGCTGAAGCAATCCGGTGGCCGGCGGCAGGACGCGGCGAAGCTGCTGGGTTGGGGGCGCAATACCTTGACGCGCAAGATTAAATTACTGGGTTTGGATATCTAAGGAATCCATTCACCAGCCTTGCTTTCGTCATAATGGCAACGCTCACCCCAATATTCACCCAAGGACATTCACCATGATCAAACAACGCCCCGTCACCTACGATCACAATGGCACCCAACTGGAAGGCATGTTGGTGTATGACGACGCCTGGCAAACCGCCATGCCCGGGGTCATGGTCTGCCACGCCTGGGCCGGGCGCGGCGAGTTTGAAATCAACAAGGCCCGCGCCATCGCCGAAGAAGGATACGCCGCCTTCGCCGTGGATCTGTATGGAAAGGGCGTGTTCGGCAAGAGCAAGGAAGAGAACATGGGCCTGATGACGCCCTTCATGCAAGACCGCGCCCTGTTGCAGGCAAGATTGAAAGTTGCGCTGAAAACTTTCGCCGCCCAGGACCAGGTGGACAGCAAACGCATCGCCGCCATCGGCTACTGTTTCGGCGGATTATGCGTCCTGGACATGGCGCGCAGCGGCGCCGATGTAGTGGCGGTCACCAGTTTCCACGGCCTGTTTAACGCCCCCGGCAATACCACCGGTAACAAGATCAAAGCAAAGGTGTTGGCCTTGCATGGCAACGACGATCCCATGGTGCCCCACGAGCAGGTCATGGCCCTGGCCAATGAACTCACGGCCGCCGCCGCCGACTGGCAAATTCATATGTATGGCAAAACAATGCACGCGTTTACGAATCCGGAGGCAAATGATCCGGGATTTGGGACGGTGTATAGCGAGACGGCGGACCGGCGAGCCTGGGTGGCGTTGGATGATTTCCTGGAAGAGGTGTTTTGAAATATTCCGGGTTACTGATAAACATTTTTTCGATTACCAATTTTGTAGATTGTTACTTCGTCGTGCTCGTTATCAACAAAATAGACAATGCGGTAGTGGCCTTGGCGAATGCGGTACCGGTCAGTGAACCCGCCTAGCTTCTCAGCGCCTCGCGGTCGGGGCGCTGTTGCTAGCGCGTGAATTCTTGCCACAATGCGTATGCGGTCAGCTTTGGAATTTATTGAAGCCAGTTCCTTGCCGGCCGAGGACTTAATTGTGACCTTATATAAGGCCACGACGCTTCATGTCTTTCACGAAGCCTTCGAATGACTCGCTACGTTCGCGCTTTCGACGCGCAAAGGCTGAAAGGTCTTCCGCGTCCTCGGCCAGGGATATCTTAACGGCGTCATTCACGATGTCAGAGATAGAGCGATCACCGGCTGCAGCGCGCAAGCGCAACGCCTGATGAATCTCCGGTTGGAAGTAGACGGTTGCGCGCTTGGAAGTACTCATAAGGTAATTGTGACGCTATGACGTCATAGCGTCAAGAACTGCCATGTTGAGCCGTATAACGGAATCCGGGGGAGCCCGGCGTGGTGGAGAGGTGGCCCCACCATCGAAGGGCTGGTATTTGATGTTGGTGCCGGGCTTAAAGGTCACAGGATGTGACCTTGGTTCGGCGTCGATCAGTGGATGCCAGCGGTCGAATTATTAAGTAGCTTTTAACCAGCGAGCCACTTCCCTGGCGTGATATGTGAGTATCCCATCCGCCCCGGCGCGGCGGCATGAGAGTAGCGTCTCGAGCACTGTCGCGCGTTCATCCAGCCAGCCATTGCGCGCAGCGGCCTTCAACATGGCGTACTCACCGCTGACGCAGTAGACGAAAGTGGGTACACCGAAGGTCTGTTTCACGCGCTGCACGATGTCCAGGTAGGGCAGGCCCGGTTTCACCATGATCATGTCGGCGCCTTCTTCGATATCCAGCGCTACTTCGCGCAGTGCTTCGTCGGAGTTGGCCGGGTCCATCTGATAGGAAAATTTGTTGCCGCCTTTCAGATTGCCGGCGGAGCCGACGGCATCGCGGAACGGGCCGTAGAAAGATGAAGCGTACTTGGCCGAGTAGGCCAAGATGCGTGTATTCACATGACCGGCATGTTCCAGCGCGTTGCGAATGGCGCCGACACGCCCGTCCATCATGTCAGATGGCGCCACCACATCGGCGCCGGCACCGGCATGGGATAACGCCTGGCGCACCAATGCTTTCACCGTGACGTCATTGGCGACATAGCCATTTCGATCCAGCAGTCCGTCCTGGCCGTGACTGGTGAACGGGTCCAGCGCCACATCGGTGATGATGCCCAGTTCCGGCAGGGCTTTCTTCAATGCGCGCACCGCCTGTTGTGCCAGTCCCTTCGGGTTCCAGGCTTCGCGGGCGTCGGCGGATTTTTTCTTCGCGGCAATGACAGGGAACAGTGCCAGCGCCGGGATGCCCAGCTTCGCGGCCTGCTCCGCCTCTTTCAGCAACACATCTATGCCCATTCGTTGCACACCGGGCATGGACGGCACCGACTGTCGGGTCTTTTTCCCTTCCGCCACGAACACCGGCCAAATCAGATTGTCCACAGTGAGGCGATTCTCGCGCATCAAGCGCCGGCTGAAGTCATCGGCGCGCATGCGGCGCGGGCGGGTGGCGGGGAAACTGGCGAGGAATGGGTTAGTCATGGGGCAATTCTATGCGCAAACGCGGTGTTGGGTGAAACCCGTTATGGTATTTGCGCGTTGATGATCAGCGTCATGGTGTCGGGGCTTCCCACGGGTACGGCATGAGACTCTCCGATCCAGTCGCCGCTCTGCCGTTCCGCCACTCCTGATGGGGAGATGCGCGCGGTCACACCCACCATGGCATATTGAGACAGCCGATGTTGCGGCGACATGGCCTGGGTATCATCCAGTACCGTCACGAAGGGCAACTCGGAAGCCAGGCGTTTTATCACTGCCAGCGGCATGGGTGGGCCATCGGGGACGCGGGCGGTGATGAATACCGTGGCGTCCGCCGGAATGTCCGCTACCAGCTCCGGCGCGATCTCAACGCGAACGCTGATGCTGCCCGCCGATGCGGGCACCGCGGAAACAGCGGGAGTGCCGCCGGCCTGCTCAATCAACCGCGCCACTTCGGCTTTGGTGTTTGCATCATCCAGCAGTGGTAGCAGTGTCTGCCAATACTCAACCGCCATGGCGGATTCCTCCCGCTCCATGGCCGCCATGCCCGCCAGCCAGAGTGCGGTGCGATGTTTTGGTTCCAGTGCCAGGGCGCGGTTGATGAGTTCCATGGGTTTGCCGCCCAGCTTGCCACCGGCGGACATGGCCAGGGCATCCGCATAACGAACCAGGGCATTGGCATCATCACCGGCGAGTGCCAGCAAGCGCTCAAACGCCGTCACCGCATCGGCATAACGCCCCAGCGCCATGTGCGCCCGGCCCAGCATTTCCCAACCGGTTTTATCGTCGAGATTTTTTTCCAAGTGCGCGCTGATCTTGGCCACGATGGCTTCCACGTCTGGCTGCGCTTCGGCGCGCGTATCCACACCGATCAAATCCACGCGCCCGCCGTATAAGTACAGACCCAGCGCGGCAATGCCTACGAACAGGACTATGACTATGGCGGTGGCGGGGCTTGTTGCTGCGACAGCAGCAGATTGCTGTGGTCGGTCTTCCACATGCTGCAACATTTCCCGTTCGATCTCGCGCCGGGCTGAATCCGCATGATCAGCGGCGATGACGCCGGCGCGAGTCTCCGCGTCAATCTCCGCCAATCGGGCGCGATAGGCATTGACACGCTGATCAGTTCGCTCACCAGCGCTGTTATTGCGCAGCGCGATAACCACGGGCAGCAACGCCAATAGCAACAGTCCAAATGCCAGCGCCGCAAACAGGATCATGGCGATGTTCCATCTTCAGGTGAGCGCAAGAGTGCTTGCAGTCGTGCCTGGTCGGACTCCGACAATGCAGTCGCAGCGCCGCGATTGCGACTTCTTGAGTAGCGCACCGCGATCCAGACCGCCATCAGCAACAGCGCAAACGGGCCAAACCACAGCAGCCAGGTGGTGTTGCGCAGCGGAGGGCGATAGAGCACGAAATCGCCGTAACGCTCCACCATAAAAGTGAGAATGTCAGCGTTGCCTTGCCCCTGGGCGATCATGTCGTGTACTTCCTTGCGCAGGTCCTGGGCCAGGTCGGCATGGGAATCAGCCAGAGACTGGTTCTGACACACCAGACAACGCAACTCTGAAAGCAAGGCCTGATAACGCTGTTCCTGCGCCGCATCATCAAATTTGAGTGGCGTGTCCGCGGCGTGGCCAGAGAGGCAGATTGCAAAGATCAGCGGAATGATAATGAGTGAACGCATAAATTCAGAGGCTGACTGTGCCAGTGCCGCTACCAAGTAACGGCAATATGGTTTCGCGCACCACCTGTTCCGTGAGCGCCCCAATATGTTTGTAGCGAATAATTCCGCCGGCATCCAAAACGAAAGTCTCCGGTACGCCATACACTCCGTAATCAATGCCCACCTTGCCATCCATGTCCGCCGCGCTGATCACATAGGGATTGCCGAATTCCTCCAGCCAGCGCAAGGCATCGGCCCGGGCGTCCTTGTAGTTCAAACCGTAGATGGGCACATTGTGTTTTGTGGCCAGTTGCACCAACAGCCCGTGCTCATGGCGGCACTCGACGCACCAGGACGCCCACACATTTAATAGTACCGGTCGCCCGCGCAGCATGTCCTGTGTCAGGCGCTGATCAGCGTCATGCAATTGCGGCAGATCAAACGCCGGCGCCGGCTTGCCGATGAATGGCGAAGGAACGCGGCGCGGGTCCATTCCCAGACCGATGGCAAATAATCCCACCAGCGCCAGGAACAGAAACAAAGGTGTCAGGTAGCGGGTCATGGCCGCAGCCGATAGCGTCGATCCGAGGCGGCGATGACGGCACCCAGGGCCATGCACAGGGCGCCGAGCCAGATCCAGCGCACGAAGGGTTTCACTTGTACGCGCACACTCCAGTCGCCATCACCCAGGGGTTCGCCGAGAGACACATACAAGTCGCGGGTGAAACCGGAATCAATGCCGGCCTCGGTCATGGGCATGCCGCGCACCGTGTACAAACGCTTCTCCGATGCCAACTCCCAGGGCGCGTCACCTTGATCAATCTGAAAGCGCGCCCGGGTTGCCTCAAAGTTGGGTCCGGGTAATTTTTCAATGTCATTGAGGCGAAAGCGGTAGCCGGCCAGGTGTACTTCTTTGCCGACCCCCATGCGCTCATGGGCGTCGGCGCTGAAGTTGCTGACCGCGGTCACGCCGATGATAGTGATGGCAAGGCCCAGGTGGGCCAGGGACATGCCGATGAAAGAACGCGGCAGCGCAGTGCGCAGCGCGGCGATATTGATGGAGGTCGGCAGCCGGGAACGCAACGCCGCTACGATGCCGGAGACGATCCACAACGACAACAACACCGCCAATGCCATTTTCAATCCGCGCACTTCCCCCAGGGTTAACCCAACCAGCACCGCAAGCACCACACTGGCGCCAAGCCCCATGCGCAGCCGTTGCCACAAACGCGGCCAGTCATCACTGCGCCAGCGCGACAACATGCCCATGCCCAGGGCCACGACTACCGGCACCATCAGCGGCACGAATACCGCGTTGAAGTAGGGTGCGCCCACGGAAATCTTGCCGCCCGTTGCTTCGATCACAAGCGGATAAATGGTGCCCAGCAACACCGCGGCGGCGGCCACGATGAGCAACACACTGTTCAACAGCAGAAAGGTTTCCCGGGATAAAAATTGATAGCCGGCCTCGGAGCGGATGCTGGGGGCGCGAAAGGCATACAGCGCCAGGGAACCGCCGATCATTACTCCCAGCAACGCCAGTATGAACACCCCGCGCGTCGGGTCGGTGGCGAAGGCATGTACCGAAGTGACGACGCCGGAGCGCACCAGAAATGTGCCCAGCAGACTCAAGGCAAAGGCGCAGATAGCCAAGAGCACCGTCCAATTCTTGAAGACACCACGTTT
>JAYUHG010000346.1:0-3152 GCA_043767195.1 Gammaproteobacteria bacterium
TGGTCCTGGTTATAGCCGATGTCCGTGTACACCTGTCGCCAGGATAGGGGTTTGCCCTGGGCATCCAGTTCCGCCTGGAGCCGTGCCATGCCGGCGGGGCGGAAGTGATCATGGCGTATATCTTCTTCCCGGCTCCACAGGAGCTTGACCGGATAATTCACCTGCCTGGCAATGTGCGCGGCATCCTCCACATAATTAAATTGCCCCGGCGTACGGCGTCCGAATCCACCACCGAGATGCAGGGCATGTACTGTGACATCCTGTGTGGATACGCCCGCCGCCTTGGCCGCCACGGTGCGGGTGCCCAACGGGTCCTGGGTGCTGGTCCAAATATCAAGTTTGCCATCCTGCATCCATGCGGTGCAGTTCATGGGCTCCAGGGTGGCGTGCGCCAGGAACGGGACTTCGTAGGTGAATATGTAAACATTGTCCGATGGAGACTTGCTGTCGGGCGCATCACCCTGCGTGAAGTCGGTATCTACCTCGCCCGATGTGAGCATCTGATCAAATTGCTTGCTCAAGGCGGCGGAATCCGGGGCCGGGTCCGGCGATGGTGTGAATTCAACGGACAATTGGTCCAACACCTGCTGTGCCTGCCAGTAACTGTCGGCAATGACCACCATGGCGCCAGGGATTTGCAACACACCCCGTATCCCGGGCTGGCTGGAGACAGGTGAGGCATGGAATTTACCGATGCCAGCGCCGAACGCAGGCGCATGACGAATGGCGGCGTATTTCAGATTTGGCGGGGATGCATCCACACCATAGGTCAATGTTCCACGCACGGCGCGCTCAATATGCACCAATTGCGGGGATTGTCCGCAGATCCGGTATTGCTCCCGGGATTTCAGCCGCGGCGCGGTGGGTGGTTTCAATTCGGCGGCAAGTGCCGCAAGTGCGCCATAACCCAGACTGCGATCAGACTGGGCGTGGATCACTTTGCCCGCTTGCGTGACGCATTCAGTGGCCGGTACATCCCATTGCTTCGCCGCCGCCTGAACCAGCATCTCCCGCGCCGCGGCGCCGGCGCGGCGCATCCCGATACGGCCGGTGCTGCGGATGGTGAGGCTGCCGCCGGTCAATTGCAGGTCATTCAATGCCGCCATCTGGTAGGCGACCATATCCAGCCGCTGCGCGATGCCTGGAGAAAATTCGCGCGCACCGAGCATGAAAACCCGCACCACATCGCCGGTGGCGAACAGGCTTTCCGCCGGCGCCTGTTCCACGCGCACTTGATCCCAATCCACATCCATCTCATCGGCCAACATCATGGCCAGCGCGGTCTGACTGCCCTGCCCCATTTCCACATGGGGCACCAGGACCGTCACGATGCCATCCGGGCGGATGCGCACCCAGGTGAGCAGCGAGAACTCTCCCGGTACCGCGTCGCGCAGACTCAGCCGATCCGGGCACAGCACAACTCCAAGGGCCAGCCCGCCACCGAGCAAGCCGCCGGAGATGAGCAAGGTCCGTCGCGTCAGTAGTGCCATGGCGTGAATTTTACTCGGCTGCCGGGCCGGACCGCGCGCCCCGCGCAACATGGTAGATGCCCACGGTAAACAACGGGCCCAGGAAGATGACAATGAAAAACCAGGACAAGGTGTTAAAGACCAGATTCAATAATTCCACCAATCCGATCTTGGCCAGGAGTGTGGCGGCAACCATCAGCGCCAGGGCCACCGCCGGTCGCAACAGCCGCGGCATGGCTGTGCCGCGCGTATGCCACCAACTGTCCAGGCGCTCATTGAAGGCATGCACCACACCGACACCGGTCTGCACCAGCGTCCCCAACAGCGCAATCTGATAGAAAACCTCCAATGCCCGTGATCCCATGGCCTGCAACAAAAATCCCGATGGCAAAACCTGTGCGGAAATGGCGGGGAAATGGGTCAACATGATGATGTAGAACAGCAGGCCCGGGATCATGGCCACTGGCCCGGTCAACAGGCCGGCGGTAAACGCCTCGCGGCGCGTCTGGATATGCCGCAACGAAAAGAACATGGCCGGCAGGATGGATAACTGCAACGCGGCATAGCGCGCGCCGCTACTCACCCAGGGCGTGTCCAGCGGCCCCCACAGATCAAACTCACGCAACACACCACCGAACTTCGTCAAGCCGACGACAAAGAACAGCGTATACGCCACATATAACAGCAGCGCCCAACCTGCCAGCAAACGCTCAATGAATGTACCTGACAGGCAAACTACAACCGCCACGACGGCCATCAGTCCCACGGTGCCGCCCCAGTAAGGTAATGCAAAGGTAGTGCGCAGGATCTCCCCCGACGCGGAGCCGATGACACCGAACAACACCACCAGGGTCACCAGAAATCCCAGCTCCCAGATGAACCATCCGCGCCCCAACAAGCCACGAAAGAAGGTGCGGTAATCATAGGCATGGCGCAGGCGCGCAAATTCAAATGCCACCAGGGCGCTGAGACTGATGATAGGAATGGCAATGCAGACAATCCCCAGCAGCCCGGCCAGGGGCCCCATGTTCATAAAGAACACCAGGAATTCCTGACCGGTGCCGTAGCCGCCGGCAATCATGATGGACTGGAACACCAGTGGCGGAAGCAGAAAGGCCTGGAACCAGCGGGGCATGGTTCAATCCATTCCAGGAATGCGGATCAATGTCATGGCGAAACGGTCAGGCTGTAGCCAATGCCATCAACAGGTACTTGTCCCGCTTGACAAAGCCCGCGCCGGCGTAGAGTTTTTGCGCTGCCTCATTCTCCCGACCAACTTCCAGAAATACCGTCACCACACCCAGCGCCCGGGTTTCGGCAATCACCTGCGCCAATACTTTTCGACCGATGCCGCGACCCCGATAGGCCTGTTCAATAAAAAACTCATCCACCATGGCATCGCGTCCGCCTTTCTCAATCGAGTAACCGAAGCAGAGAATGAAGTATCCCACCGGGGCATCGTTGACATCAATCATCCAGATCCGGCCCAGGTCCTCGCGGCCCAGCAATGACACCAGGCCGCGCTCCAGGCGATACAGATCGAAAGGGATGTCCTCAAAGCGGTAATAGCCATTGACGAAACGCGCCAAATCCGGCAGGTCCGCGCGCAGGGCGGGACGCAGAACCGGGTTCAGATTACTTGTAATGGTGACCATGCCTCATTGTAACGAAGTGGGCGGTACT